>CAYJGE010000014.1:0-30945 GCA_964369835.1 uncultured Mailhella sp. | reverse complement strand
TATTTTGATTTATTAATATTTTACTTAATGTCTAAAATCAAAAATCATGCCATAACTATTGTTTTTTAAAACCGGAATGGCGTGCTGTGATCGTCTAAACGAAAGAGCATACTTTATAAATAAGAAAAGTTTAATGATTATTTTGATTCAGTTTATTATGAATATTTTATATTTACAAAATTTTATTACATTTTAAATTAATTATAATAATTTCAGTATTAACTGATTATTTTCTGTTAACCTACTCATATATATTTTTTATAAATTTTAAAATTAAAATTTATAGTATATTATAAATAAAATTTTATAGGATAAAAAATGATTGTATATAATACCCTAACAAAACGAAAAGAAGAATTTACCCCTCAAACCAAGGGAAAAGTCAGCATGTATGCCTGTGGCATTACTGCCTATGATTTATGCCATATTGGACATGCCCGTTCTTCAGTGGTTTTCGATATTATTTTCAGATATTTAACTTACAAAGGTAATGACGTTACATTTGTACGCAACTTTACTGATATTGATGATAAAATTATTAATCGAGCCAATCAAGAACAAGTGGATTTTCAAGAAATTTCAGAACGATATATGGCTGCATTTCATGAAGATATGGATAAGCTAAACATCAAAAGAGCTACAATTGAGCCAAAAGCAACTGATTATATACCTGAAATGATTAATATTTGTAAAAAATTAATTGCAGATGGTTATGCCTACTCAACAAGCTCAGGAGATGTTTATTTTAGAGTGCGCTCATATTCAGATTATGGCAAACTCTCAGGACGTGATATTGATGAAATGCGTTCCGGTGCCAGAGTCACACCGGGTGATGAAAAAGAAGATCCCCTAGATTTTGCCCTTTGGAAAGGAGCAAAAGAAAATGAACCCTACTGGGAAAGCCCATGGGGAAATGGACGTCCCGGTTGGCATATTGAATGTTCTGCTATGAGTGAAAGTAATTTGCCACTTCCTCTTGATATTCATGGAGGTGGTCAAGATCTTATATTCCCACATCATGAAAATGAAATTGCCCAAAGTGAAGCTTTATTACACAAAAACTTTGCAAACTATTGGATTCATAACGGATTTGTTCAAATAGATTCAGAAAAAATGTCTAAGTCATTAAATAATTTTAAGACAATCAGAGATATTTTAGAACTTAGACATCCCGAAGCATTAAGATTTTTCCTACTAAACAAACACTACAGAAGCCCCATTGATTTTAGCTTTATCGCCATGGACGATGCCGAAAAAGGTTTAACCAGAATTTATGAATGTTTGGCTGAAGTTCAAGCTACACTCGAAATTAACCACGAAAAAGAAAAAAAACTACCCGTGGATATTCAAATTGAATTTGAAGAGCTTGAACAAGAAATTTATAAGGCAATGGACGATGATTTCAATACTGCAGCTGCCCTAGGACATATTTTTAGCATCATAAGGCTTATAAATCGAGTAGTTGAAGACAAAGGACTAAAAGGAAATAAGTCAACAAAAATATTTTTAGAAAAATTCTGGGAAGAAAAAAATAACTGGGCTGAAATTCTTGGAATTTTCTCTAACAACCCCAAAGAAATGCTTGAAGAACTAAGAATTTTACAAGCAAAAAGACTAAATATTGATGTTGACAAAGTTGAAAGCCTACTTGCACAAAGACTCGAAGCTAAAGCTCAAAAAGATTATGAAAAATCCGATGCCATACGCAACGAATTACAAAATATGCAAGTCGAAGTCAGAGATACTCCAAAAGGACAAGTTTGGGCAATTATTTAAGAAAAATTGATTAATTTTCTTGGGGAAAACTTTCGAAATTATGGATTGAGGAGGAAAACCACGTTTTTTTTAAACATTCCACGACGCCTGACGGCTGGGCGAGTTTTTCTCCCTCAAACGTAAGCAATCGCTTCCCCCTTTCCTTAAAAAACATTTTTTCAACCAATGGTATAACTATTTTGATTTATTTATATTTTAATAAATTTAAAAAATCAAGAACCATACCAAAATTGTGATTTTTGAAAACCGAAATGGCGTACCCCAAGCCCTCCCCTTCCTAAAAAAAACATTTTTGGAATAAGTTTTATACTTATTTTTTAGAAAACTTCGGTATTAATTTTATTTAAAAATAAAAATTAATACCGATTTATCAGTTAATTATCATTATTTCCCAAGGCCCATAAAGAACCATTTGCCACATTTGGGAAAACTTTTGTACCATAAACAATGGCAGTTTTTTCAATTTTCATATCAATCCAACTATCAAATTCAACATTAAAAGTTTTTAATAGGGCTATGGCTGTGGGAGTTATGGTTTCCCCCTCTCCATTAAAAGCTGTCACTTTCACATCATTTAAAAGCTCAAAAACAGCCGGTGCCGGACTTGGAATATAACCATGAGCACAATAGATTGATCCATCGGCAAGAGGCAAAGGACTTGATATAAAATGATCGGGACTGATTTTATCAAACAAAGCACAGCTTATACAAATATCAACAATACTATCAAGAGCTCCAACCTCGTGAAATGTTACATCTTCAACTTGTTTACCATGAATTTTTGCTTCTGTTTTAGCCAATAAATCAAAACAATTTATGCATAATTCCTTAACAGAATCAGAAAAAGAGCTTTGCTCTATAATCAGTAAAATATCCTTTAGCGATCTATGGCTATGCTCAAAAGGTAAATGAACCTTGGTGTGCAAGCCATAAATATGATTTACATATTTATGGGTAAATTCCAAACAATTATTTAGGGCTTCCATATTTAAACAAGCTAAAAGCCCATCTAATTCCTCTTGACTTGTATTACTCATTGCAGTTAATCCTGTAAGAAACATGTCCCCCGATAAGCCTGAGTGAGCCCTAACTGTAAGAATTTTCCCTGATCTGGAACTTTTAACATTTTTTAAAAAATGATTATGATTTGTATCTTTATGCATAAAAAAAATCCACTATTTTGAAGTTTGTTTTTTCAGAAAAGGGGAGGGTTTGAGAGGGAAAACAACATTATGTTGAAACTCATTTTTTTTTAAATGGGGATTTCCCTCCCAAGAAAAGTTAGCCGAACACCAGTGCTTTCCTCTTCCAAAAAAAGTTAAAATTTAGAACATGTTACAAATCCTAAAGGCAGCGCAGGCTGCACCGTAACCATTATCTATATTCATAACACTTATGCCTTGGGCACAGGAAATAAGCATTGAGTTTAGAGCGCTTTCACCATTTTTTGCCATACCATATCCAACAGAAGTTGGAACAGCAATAATTGGTGATGAAAATTGCCCACCAATAACAGAAATGAGAGCGGCATCAAGCCCTGCAATTGCAATTATAATATCATATTCGGCAATTTCATCTTTTTTACCAAGAAATCGCCAAAGCCCTGCAACTCCGCAATCTTCAAAAACCTTATGGTTTAGACCAAAATATTCTAAAGTTCTGGCTGTTTCAAAGGCGACTTTGGCGTCAGCAGATCCCGCAGTAACAATGGCAATTTTTTTTTGTGAGTGATGGGGTGGAAGAGTATAAGCAAAAGCAGTTTGTGAAAGAGGATTATAATTAATTTGCTCTTTAATTTCTTTTGGAAAAGAGTTAAAAACTTCTTCAGATAAACGAGTAAACAAAATAGGCTGTGAAGAGTTTTTATTAAATTTTTCAAGTAAATCTAAAATAATTTCAGGGGATTTACCTTGACAAAAAACTGCTTCAGGCATGCCTATTCTATCTTGCCTCTGATAATCAAATACCACATGTTTCATAATTTACCTTTAAATTGAAATAATAATCCAACCATATAACTTTTTGCTATATCATTATTTTTTTACACTAAAATTTTTATATTTTTCATATAAAATATGTTTTTTTAAGGAAAGGGGGAAGCGATTGCTTACGTTTGAGGGGGAAAAACTCGTTTTTTTTCAAAAAAAACGTGGTTTTCCCCCTCAAGAAAATTAGATGCGTTGCCCCTGCCCTCAATCCGCAGCCTATTTAAAAAGATATGTTAGTTATTTCTTAATCTTGTTTTTTCTCTAAATTAAATTGCATATTATACAGCTGTTTATACTGTCCATCACTTATTTCCATTAATTCCGTATGGCTGCCAAGTTCAACCAATTTACTTTCTTGAATAACAGCAATTCGATTTGCATTTCTTATGGTTGACAGCCTATGGGCAATAACCATTACTGTTTTATTTTTCATTAAATTATCAATGGCTTTTTGCACAATTTTTTCAGACTTATTGTCAAGTGCAGAAGTTGCTTCATCAAGTATGAGAATGGGAGCATTTTTAATAAATGCTCTGGCAATGGCGACTCTTTGCTTTTGCCCACCTGAAAGCAAAATTCCCCTCTCACCTATTTCAGTATCAAGCCCATTTGGCAATGAATCTATAAATTCATCTAAACAAGCCGATTTTACGGCTTCATTAATCATTTCTTCAGTGGCATTTTCATTGCCAAGCAAGATATTTTTACGAATTGTCCCATAAAATAAAAAATTATCCTGAAAAACCATACTGATATTATCTCTTAAGGAATATTGACTTATTTCGCGAATATCCACACCATCAATTTTTATTGATCCTTGGCAAATATCATAAAAGCGAGGCAAAAGACTGACCAAGGTACTTTTCCCACCTCCTGAATTTCCGACAATTGCAAGCATTTCTCCAATCTTTACATCTAAATTTATGTCATCAAGTACCATTTTTTCATTGTCATAGGAAAAACTGACATTTTCAAAAACAATATTTTTTTCAACATTCTTTAATTCTTTAGCATTTTCTGCATCTTGTATATTTGAATTGTGATCAAAAATTTCAAAAATCCTGTCTATAGCCAAAAAAGAATTTTGCATTTTAACTACAGTTGGGCCCATAGACTTCAAGGGAGTATAAAGCATTAAAAGAGCTGCCAAGAATGAAACAAAGTTTCCGGCTGTGATTTGCTCCGATAAAATCAACCAACTTCCTATACTGATTGCCAAAGCAATACCAATGGAAATAATGAAATGCATAAAAGGCGATAACCAAGCAGTTTTTCTTGTCATTTTAATTGATAGGTTAAAAAGATCATCAAGCCTTTCAAAAAAAAGTTCTTTTTGATTTTCTTGTAAATTATATGAAGTAATGGTTCGATTACCGGCAAAAGTTTCATTATAATTTGTTGTTATTCCGGCCATAACATTATTATTTTTAGCAACCAAACTTTTTAACAATTTCTTTACCTTTGTTAATGGAGCTAAAGCAACCACTAAAATAATAACGGCCACAATGGCCAATTGCCAAGAATTATAAAAAAGCACACAAATTAAAGCAATGGAGGAAAATATTTTCACAATAAAATTTTTGATACTTGTTAATAAACCACTACAGGCTAAAGTTGCATCAGTACAATATCTAAAAATAATATTACCTGAACTTTCTTGATCAAAATAAGCTGTATCACGCATTAAAAGATTTTCAAACAATTTCCTTTGGACATTTCTGGTAAATTTACCGCCTACATAAGCCACTAAATAATTTGATAAAAATAAAAGCACTCCTTGAACAAAGGCAAAGCAAACAATTAAAACAGGAATATACCAAGGTGATTGAAGATTTTGCCCAAGTAAAACTGTATCTGTATAAGGTTTTAAAAATAGAGCAATGGCAGCATCTAAAAAACCAATAGGTACACTGATAAACAAGGAAATAATAGTTATAACCCAAAATGACTTTATAAAAGGAAACATTCTAAGACTGTTTTTTATAACTTCATTCTTATATAGTTTGTGCTTAATTGCCACAACTCACTCCATATTTTTAATATTTCATTTTTATTTATTTTTTATGCCTTTTCCTAGGACAAATTTTGCTGAACATGATACAAAAACAAAAGAGCTTAGTTTAAGAACATAAAAAAGAAACTTAGCAGTACGAAAATGTTAATTATTCAACGCTTCCCAATAACAAAATAATTACACATAAGTCTATCAATACCTAAATTAATGTTTTTAACCTCTTGTTGTCAATGAAAATCTATTAAATATTTAAAAATGATTTAAATTTGTAAAAACACTGAGTTAATCAATGCTTTCATAAATCATTATATTCCTAAAATACTCTAAAAAAATAATTTTATTAAAAACTTGACAATTTTAAATTTTAGTGGAAATAATAATGAATACATAGTTTATGTTGGGAGGAAATATGGCAAAAGAAGAAGCCATTGAAATTGATGGAGTTGTGGAAGAAGCACTTCCTAATGCCATGTTTAAAGTTCAATTGGAAAATGGGCATAATGTGTTGGCACATATTTCGGGTAAAATGCGTAAGTTTTATATTCGTATTCTACCCGGTGATAAAGTCAAGGTTGAACTTTCGCCCTATGATTTAACTCGCGGTAGAATTATTTACCGTATGAAATAATTTTTTAAAAGGCTTTTTAGCCTTTTTTTATTTAAAATAAACTGCTATACATAGTAATTTTATAGAAATATAATTTGTATTTTTGAATGTCTTTATCATGGAAAATATTTTTACTATAGCAAATAGTTATAATAACAAACTTATATAATGAGATATATTAAACCTAAATTATTAAAACCCGAAAATTATAGTGATTCAATTTATATTAAAATAAACCAAAGCAATTTGGCACTATTTAAATTCTTATTGGAAGCTCATCAAAACCTAGCCATATTTACAACACTAGACCCAAAGAAAAGCATTATTAAACTAAATTTTTCTAAAAATGATAAAAATGAACTGATTAGCCAGTTACAAAATATTAAAACTTGTGTATACTTTGAATTACTTGAAAATCATTAATTTATTCATTATTTTTGGGTTTGCAAATGCTAAAAAGCATAATTTTTACTGTTTTCACTTTACCGGCAAATAATTTTCTATTTTTCGGTATTTACTGTTTAATTTATATAATAATTGTATAAATATTCATCTTTAAGTCGTAAATTAATCAATATATTTATATTTTATACAAGATTTTCTTATAGTTATTATGCAAAAAAATAATTCAAACAACTGATAAAAAAACATTTACTTATTCTTAATTATTAAGTATAATAAATTATTATTTATATTTAATACTATTACTTATTTCTTATGTTAAGGAGAACGTAATGGCAAAATCTGGTTTTATTTCAATACAATATCGTTTTTTAATTTTTGTTTTGATTTTTATCAATGTAGCCTTTATTTCTATAGGTTTTATTGGATATAGGCTTTTACAAGATACACTTATTACTGAAAGAGGTAATAATTTACTTGCGTTTACTCACGTTTTAAATTCTTATATTCCAAAAGGCGGTTTTAACCAAATTTTAGATGATCTTGGAATGAAAGACGCACCAAAAGAAAAACAATTCTCTGCCCTAACAACATATTTATCAGACATTTCAGATAAAGTTGGAAAATCACTTCCGGGTTTAGGAGTTGGATATTACTCAAATGAGTTTGATGCTATTATCACTTATAGTCCTTCTGAGGATTTTTCTCATATGATAGGTAAAAGCATTGATGAAAATCATCCCGGACAATATGTGATGAATTCAAATACTGCCAATGTAACCTATGGAAGTATGGTAAGAGGACATATTCTAAATGCAATGTATCCCATTGAAAGAGAAGGAAAAGTTATTGGTTATATCTTTGCAAACCATCTGGAATCAAAAGTTGGTGCAGATGTTAGCAGAAGCATTAATCAAATATTCCTGACTTTGGGGGCTATTGTTATTTTTGTTGTTATCCTATTGGTTATTTTTATTTTATTGCTTACAAAAGACCTTGGAAAACTAATGAAAGGCGTTGAAACAGTACGCAAGGATTTAACTTACCGCATCCCAAAACTAAGTGGTCAATGTGGTGAAGTCGCTGAAAGAATTAATCATATGACAGAAGAAATTGTAAAAGCAAATTCTGAGTCATTGCTTGCTATTTCTGCCATGCAAAATATCATGGATAGTATTGATATTGGTATAATCATTTATGATTTTAATAAAAATACTATTATTTATGCCAATAAATACAGTATTGATGCTTTTGAAATAAATTTAACAAATCCTAAAAACTTTTTTAAAAATTTTATTCCACAAAATTCAAAAGATTATTTTAGAAAAACATTTTTTGATGATAATAATAAACCCGATTTTAATACTCATCAAAGAGAATTATATTTAACACCATTAGGTATTGACGTTTTAATTACAGATAGATTAATTACTTGGCATGACGGCAAAATTCTATACATGTTAACTGCCACAGACATAACCGAGCGTAATGCCTTATTGACAGCAGAACTTGCCAACAAAGCCCAAAAAGAGTTTTTAGCAAGAATAAGCCATGAAATCAGAACACCTATGAATGGTGTCATCGGGATGACAAAACTTGCCCTTGATGCAAAACCTAATGATGTCAATTATTATTTACAAAAAATTCAAGTTTCAGGAAATTTACTGCTTGGAATTATCAATGATATTCTGGATCTATCAAGTATTGAAGCCGGAAAAATGACCATTGAAAAAACAGTTCTCAATATTTCTGAAGTCATAAACAATATTAAGGATTTAATTCTTCCAAGAATTGGCGAGAAAAATGTAAAACTTAATATAGATATTGATTCGTCTGTTCCTACAAAAGTTATTGGCGATACTTTGCGTTTTTCACAAATTTTAATCAATTTACTTGGTAATGCTTCTAAATTTACCTTAGAGGGTAGTATTACATTAAAAATGCAATGTGAAAAACAAGAAGATGATAAACTTAAACTAAGTTGTCAAATTATTGATACAGGAATAGGTATTACAAAAGAACAACAATTAAATCTATTTAAACCATTTGTACAAGCAGAAACTTCCACTGCCAGAAAATTTGGTGGAACCGGTCTTGGTCTATCCATTTGTAAAGCAATGGTTGAGCTCATGCATGGTGAAATTTATGTTACCGGTGAAAAAAATGTCGGTTCAACTTTCGCATTTTACATAATAGTGGAAAAGTATGATTCGAGCTATGAAGTAAGTTTGGAAAATGATAAGCCTTGGCTTGACGTATCTTTTGATGGTAAAAATCTATTATTGACTGAAGATAACGCCATTAACAAAGAAATTGCTGTTGCTATTTTGAAAAAAATGAAAATCAATGTGGATACGGCCATGGATGGACAACAAGCCGTAGATGCTTTTTTAGCTAAGGACTATGATCTTATCTTGATGGATATTCATATGCCAATTCTAAACGGTTTTGATGCAACAAAAACAATTAGGGAAAGTAATAAGCACGATGCAAAAACAGTTCCCATTGTGGCAATGACTGCCAATGCCATGGAAGAAGATAAAAAAGAATGTATCATGGCAGGCATGAATGAGCATGTATCCAAACCAATTGATATCAATCAGTTAAAGAAAGTTTTATATACAATTTTAATTCAACAATAAAAAATTATGGAAAAAATTTACCTATATTTGCATGGTCTAAATAGCGATGTTAATTGTCGCTCTCAAAAAGACTTGAACAATATTTTACATAATGTCCAAGGACTTGGATATGATTATTCAAAAAATGCAACATATTGCTTTAATCAACTTTGTTCACAACTTGAAGAACATATTAAAATTGCTGAGTCAATGAACCAAGAAGTAAAACTTCTTGGTTCATCGCTTGGTGGATTTTGGACATTAATTCTGGCAAAAAAATATTCTTTACCCAGTCTTGTTTTTAATCCTGTTACATATCCCCATGAACAATTAAAACCAATTATTGGGAAAAATCAAAATTTTTATACTTTAAAAGAATATGATTTAACAGAAGAAATAGTAAACTCTTTTAGCAAGTATGAACTTAACCCAAACATTGAACCAAAACCATATCTTATTTTAGGTGAACAAGATGAACTTCTACCCTTTTCTGTTGCTTTAAATTTTTGGAAAAATAATGCTTATTGTATTTTAACCGATGAACTTCACTCTATTTCTGACTATTCAAAATATTTATCACTATTAAAAATTTTCTAAAATATCAAAAAGGTCAATCATGTTTAAAAAATTATTTTTTTGTCTAGCTATACTTTTTCTCCATAGTTGTGCAACTCAACAGCCTATATATCCAAATCAAAAAAATATTTATGATCTTGCAAAAGACAATTTTATGGTTCAAAAGTTTACAACAAGTGACTTCAATCTTTATGGTTTACTAAAACAATCTCGTTATAATAATAAAAATCTTCATATATATATCGAAGGTGATGGTTTGGCATGGTTAAATAGAACAACTCCTTCCAAAAATCCCACCCCCACAGACAGTGTAACCAAAGACTTAGCCATGAATGATCTTTCCAATGCGGCAATTTTATATTTGGCAAGACCATGTCAATATCTTCCTAAAGAGGAAATTGTAAATTGTGATCAAAAATATTGGACAAGTCATAGACTGGCACCTGAAGTGATTCATTCTTTAAATAGTGCAATAAGCATGGCAAAAGAAATAACCAAAACAAAACAAGTTAGCATAATCGGCTTTTCAGGTGGAGGCGGAGCGGCAGCTTTAGTGGCTGCAATGCGCGATGATGTTAAATTTTTAGGAAGTGTTGCCGGCCTGCTTGACCATACCAATTGGGTCAAAAAACTAAAATTTACACCACTTTATGGCTCATTAGATGCCATCACATACATAGATAAAATTAAACATATACCCCAAAAACATATTGCCAGTAATAAAGATAAAGTTATTAAGCCAATTGCCAATAAAAATTTTTGTGAACAATTACCACCTCTTTCATGCGAATCTATCAATAATTTAAATCATAATGGAGATTGGTACAAAGTTTGGGATTACAGTCTTTATTAAAACTTTTTCAGGACTTCACCTTTTTTTCAAAAACCATAATTATGGCATGATTTTTGATTTTAGCCATTAAATAAAATATTAATACATCAAAATAGTTATATTGTTATTTGATAAAATGTTTTTTAAGGAAAGGGGAAGCGATTGCTTACGTTTGAGGGGGAAAAACTCGCCCAGCCGTCAGGCGTCGTGGAATGTTTCAAAAAAATGTGGTTTTCCCCCTCAATCCGCAATCACGTTGGGTTTGGGGGAAAAGCCCCCAAATTGGAATAACGTGCACCTCATTGCTCTTTGGCTAATTTTTACTTTTCTTTTGGGGTGCCGGATCTTCGAGCCCTTCAATGCCACCACCTGCTATTTTCCATAGATATAAACTGGCAACAGAACAATAGGGAGAAAATCTTTTTCGATATTTTTCAAAAAGTTCTTTTGTTATTTCTTTATGTCGATATAGCATTCTAAGACCGCGCAAAATAGCCAAATCGCCATAACTAAAAATATTTGGTCTTTGCATACAAAACAGCATCATCATTTCAGCTGTCCATTCTCCAATGCCCTTTAATTTTTTTAATTCAATAATTACTTCTGCATCTGATAAAGAATTTAGTGCTTCAATATCAAATTCATTGTTTTTTACTTTATGGGCAAAATCCAGCATATACTGTGCCTTACGAAAACTTGTTCCACAAACTTGAACATCATCTTCCCCTAAAAGGCAGACATTCTGGGGAGTAACATCACAAGTCCCGCATTTTTCAAAAATTTTCTGCACAAATCTTTCCCAAATTGTTTTATGGGCTTTCATGGAAATTTGCTGACCAACAATAGAATAAAGCACAGCCACAAATAAATTTGTCTGGACTTTTCTTTCTAATTTGCCTAATTTATCTATAGCAAAGGCCATTTTTTTATCTTTCTTTTTTAAAGCAGAAATTTCTTTTTCTCCATATATAAAGTACATATAATTCCTAAAATAAATGTTATTATATTAAAATATAAATCAAATGAGTAAATTATGTTTGCATTTTATAAAATTTTAAAAAAAATAATTTTACTGACTATTGATTCTCTTAAAACTATTTGGCAATATTGTTGGGAAAATCCATATTTACGTTTTTTAAATGTGGGCTTTTTAAATATTATTTTTATTTTCTTTAGTGGAATAATTATTAATTATTTTTTAAATGGAAAAATCCCAAACCTATTGATTGCTATCTTGGTCAGTATGTTTCATATCAGTTTTTCCTTTGGTATGCGAAAAATTTTCATATATAAAACAAAAGGAAATTGGATTAAAGAATATTTAAACTGTTATATGTATTATTGGGCAAGCATTTTCTTTTATATTATGGTTCTATGGATGCTTATTGAAAGTTATAAAATGCGTTTTTGGCTTGCTCAAATTATTAGCTTTTTATTTGCCAATCTTTTTTACTCGTTAACATCACGCTATTTTGCATTTATAAAGAACTCAAAACAAAAGACCGAAAAGCTTGAAGATGATCTTTCTGATAATAGATATAATTTATCATCGGAAGAAATGAAAAAATTTAAAGATTTATTATAAAAGTTAACAAAATTTTAAATTATTAAACACAAAAATTCTCTTATAAAATAAGAGATTTTTTGTGTCATCAAATTTTGTTTGATTAAATAAAATTATGCAGTTGCTTGTTCTGCTTGAACTTTATTTACGGCTTTAGCTAAGCGAGAAACTTTACGAGCTGCCTTTTTCCAGTGAATTACACCTTTGCTTGCACTTTTATCAAGGGCAACAGTTGCATCTTTAAGAGCAACTTCTGCACTTTCTTTATCATTATTTGAAATGGCAGTGCGAACAGTTTTTACTAAATTTTTCATACGTGTACGGGCAGAACGATTGCGAGCATTACGCTTTAAACTTTGTTTGTGACGCTTAATTGCTGATTTATGATTAGCCACTAAAATCCTCCAAGATTAAACGGTTTTCCGCTTACATTAAATTTGTTTCAAGTTGTGTTATGTATATGTCTAAACTGTTTTTGTCAAGTTTTATTTTTTTCAATTTCTTTATTGATAAATTGGGTCAACCAAAGGGAAAGAGCAGCTAAAATTGCCCCTAAAATAAATGGAAATTGATAATTGATCATCCATAGAAATCCACCAATTAATGGTATAAAAACAGCAGTTAAATGTTTAATGGTAAATGACAAAGCCGTGGTGTGGGCAAAATCTTGTGGTTCACCAATTTTTTGAAAAAAAGTTCTTTCGGCAATATTAAAATTAAAAGTAAATTGATCTATAATATATAATAAAGCTACAATTAATCCATTATCAATAAAAGCATATCCCAAAAAAATAAAAATGGCAGGTAAAAACTGCATGGTCAGTAATTTTTGCTCACCAAAACGATTGATCATTCTGCCAATCAATGGATTTAATAACCAATTAATTGTATTATTAATTAAAAATAAAACAGTAATCATAATTACTGAATATTCAAATTTTTCAACCAATAAAAACAGAGAAAAAATAATTAAAATCTGCCTTCTGCCACCGGATAAAAAAGATAGAGCATAAAATAGCCAATACTTTTTTTTGAATATAAGTTTTTTCCTTTGCGCTGTCAGTATGCTTAGGTTTGGCTTCTTGAAATTAGCCCAAATTGCACCTAGTATTGTCAACAAACCTGCAAACAAATATAGTTGAAAATAAGTGAAAAAAACTGCAAAAGAAATAATTAAAAGGGCAACAATAATATTTCCGAGGGCTGAAATACTTCTAAGTCTTCCAATCACCAAGGGTGATAACTTTTGATCAAAAGCCTGTAGAGTTATGGATTGATTGATTGTTTCATAATAATGAAAACCAATGGACATACAAAGGGTTGTAAAAATCATACCCAAAAAACTTGGAAATAAACCTGTTATGGCAACCCCAATACCCAGAATAAAAACGGATAAAACAGCCAAGGACTCTTCTTTTATGTATTTTAATAAAAAGATAACCGAAATAGCCAAAAGTCCCGGAATTTCCCTTACAGCCTGAATAACACTGCCCTGCCCCCCATTTAATCCAATTTCTTCCAAAACAAAGTTGCTGTACAGCATTTGCCAAGCTTGAAATGCCACAATTTGAGTAAAAGTCAAAATAAACAAAAATAAAAATGAGGTTCTCTCAATTTCAGTTTGAATTTCTATGGGTCTTACATAATTTATGGCCATTTGACGAATATTCATAATAAATAATAAAAACCTCTATACGGTAAAAATTAAGATAACTCTGCTTGCAAAATAAAATTTTGTCAGATTATAAAAAATTCATAGTGTTAAAAAAATTTGCAAGAAAAATTCACATACTGTGCTTATTTCTTGCAAATTTTCCGATACGATTTTACTAATTCTTAATTTATTAATAAAAAATCAGTAAATTTTTCAGCCATGCTATTTGGCCGGAGTTTTTATTCTCAACATAAAGAGGACTGCTAAAATAAAAGCAAGGGCAATACCTGCAAAATTACCATACATTTCGGCAGTTTTAAGATCCATAGCAGAAGTCATAAAACTATAAAAACCTTCAGGAGCAACCAAAATATAAGAAGTTACCACAACAGTCATAAACATTGCAGGAATTAAAGCTACAAAATAAAATTTACCATTTTTCTTTAAATACGCAGCGGCAGCCCAAAGAGCAAAAGTTGCCAAGGTTTGATTTGACCAAGAAAAATATCTCCAAATAATGGCAAAGTCAATGAAAAGAAGTGCGGTGGCAATAGCAAAAACCGGAACCACTATCAAATACCTATTCATGGGCTTTGTTTGATTGATTTTAAAGGCATCGGCAAGTGTAAGACGAAGTGCTCTGAATGCAGTGTCTCCCGAAGTGATAGGACAAGCCACAACACCAAGAATAGCCAAAAACATGCCTACAGTACCCATAAGTCCAATGGATACTTTGTTCACCACAACAGGGGCTGATCCTGCACCCGCAAGACCTTCCACACCACCAAAGAAAGTCATGGCGGCAGCAGCCCAAATGAGTGCAACCACACCCTCAGTAATCATGGCTCCGTAAAAAACTTTGCGTCCTTCGGTTTCACTTTTAATACATCTTGCTATGATAGGAGATTGTGTAGCATGAAAACCTGAAATAGCACCACAAGCAATAGAAATGAATAAATAAGGGAAAATTGATTTTGAAGCTACATGGGGATTTGTAAAATCAAATTCGGGAATCTTTACAAATAGGCCTTCAACAATCATACCTATAATAATGCCTGCGCCCATAATCAAAAGAGCAGCCCCAAAAAGAGGATAAATTTTACCGATGACTTTATCCACAGGCAAGACGGTTGCAAGAAGATAGTATATTAAAATAACGCCAACAAAAATCCATCTGTCCACACCTGTCAAGTTTGCTAAAATATCGGCAGGTGAAGCAATAAACACAACTCCAACAAGCAAAAGCAAGACAGCAGAAAGCAAAATCATCACTTGGCGTGAAAAAGAATTCAAATTTTCTCCAACCAATTCGGCAACAGTTGTACCTTTTGAACGAACAGACATCATACCAATTAAAAAGTCATGAACCGCACCGGCAAAAACACAACCAAATGCAATCCATATAAATGCATTTGCTCCCCACATGGCACCGGCAATAGCACCAAAAATAGGACCCGTTCCGGCTATATTAAGAAATTGAATTAAAAAAGATTTCCAACCGGGCAATGCGACAAAGTCAAAACCATCAGCCTGTGTTTGCGATGGTACGGAACGATTGCCATCAACGCCAAAAACTTTTGCAATGAATTTACCATAAATAAAATAACCAAAGACAAGTAAACCCAAAGCACATAAAAAAGTAACCATAAAACTCTCTCCTCAAAAAAGTTTTTAATAATTTTTTTACAAATTTGTTAAAATATATAAAAATATGACAAATTTGCAAAAAATAGCCATATAAAAACACTAAACATAATAGGTATATTTGTCAAATAAAATACACATGATTCATATTTTACGTCATGTCAATCCTGTTTTGTATTTTTTAAGAGGAAAAACTACGTTTTTTTTAAAAAAAACGAGTTTTTCCTCCTCAAACGTAAGCAATCGCTTCCCCCTTTCCTTAAAAAACAATTTTTTAAAACATATTGTTTTACATATATTTAAAAAAATAGCTTTACAAGTGTTTTTATTATCGGAAATGGCGTGCTTTGCCCATAATTCTTTTTTTATATTAACAATTGGTTACAAATTTTATTTTTTGATAAAAACTAAGAAAAAGTTCATATTAACTCAGTTTGAATTTTTTTGCTAAATAATTTTAAATAGTTAAATGCCTATTCTATGTCTTTAACTGTAGAAATAAAAGGGAATTGGCATAATTTAAATTAATTACCAAAAAAGTTTAGATTGTGTTTTATTAACTAATATAATAAAATCTTGTTATAATTTTTATAAGTGAGGCAAAAATGAGTTTTAATGCTGGAGATAGACTAGAGGCTCGTTGCACAAGGTGTAAGGATATTATGGGACATGTAATTGTTTCCATGATGGGATCTGAAATTGCAAAGGTTGAATGTTGTGCCTGTAAAAGCGTGCATAAATATTATCCTCCCGAAAAGAAAAAAGAGGGTAAGAAAGAATCGACTTTGAGGGTGAGAGCAGGAGAAAAAAGAAGCAATGCGGTTAAAGAAAAAGTTGTAAAAACTTTACCTTCGGTTGGTGAAAAGAAAACTGAATCAAGCAGTGTAAAAAAAGCCAATAAAAATTCCTTGGAAGTTAAGGAAAATTGGGAAAAAGCCATGGTTTCAAATGCCTCAACTCCAATACCTTACAATATGCATATTGAAGTTCGTATGGATACAGTTGTTGATCATACTGTTTTTGGAATTGGTGTTGTGGTTGAAGTATTTCCGCCGGATAAAGCAAATTTTTTGTTTGCTGAGGGGATAAAATCATTAAGATGTAATTGTAAATAATTGACAATTGTAAATATGAACTTATTTAAAATTTGAGAATTTTAAGGAGACGCTGATTAAATCAAAAATTTAAATTTTCATAAAAATTGAACAAGCGTTTCCTTACAAAATAGACATGAAATGACTATTTTGCACGCCAAAATGAGAGCAAAAACCATGTTTTTTGCGTCCCAAAGGGCGAAGAAAGGCAGTGTGCCTTTCTGATTAATTCCGTTTACGGAATTAATCAATGATTCATTAAATAAGTTTTCATTTTTGATTATTAATATTACTAAGAGGTTATGATGAATACACTTACTCCGCGTGAAATTGTTGCTGAACTTGATAAATATATTGTCGGGCAAGAACAAGCAAAACGCATGGTTGCAATTGCTGTCAGAAATCGTTGGCGTAGGCAAAGATTGGATCCTGCCATACGAGATGAAATAGCGCCGAAAAATATCATATTAATGGGGCCGACCGGAGTCGGAAAAACTGAAATAGCCAGACGCTTGGCAAAATTAACAGGGGCTCCCTTTATTAAAGTTGAGGCAACAAAATATACGGAAGTTGGCTATGTTGGACGTGATGTTGAATCAATGATTAGAGATTTGCTTGATATTTCCATAAAATTGATTCGAGATGAAGAAGCCATAAAGGTTAAAGAGCAAGCCGAAAAGGCTGCCGAAGATAAATTACTTGATTTATTGCTACCTGTCAGCCCCTATGAAGGAAGCAGAGAAAGTACAAGAGAAAAACTTCGCAGTCTTTGGCAACTTGGCCATTTGGATGATAAGGAAGTTGAACTTGAAGTAAAGGAAAATGGTCCGCAAATTGATATTTTTGGCATGCCCGGAATGGATCAATTCGGAGATCAAATAAAAAATATGATGGGTAGATTAAGCCCTCCCAAGGTCAATCGTAAGCGTTTAAAAACCAAGGCTGCCTATGATATTTTATTGCAACAAGAATCTGATAAGTTGATTGATGAAGATAAATTAATTGAACTTGCCAAAGACAGAGTTGAACAAAGCGGAATTGTTTTTATAGATGAAATTGATAAGGTCGCTTCATCAGCCAGTTCACAACGTAATTCTGATGTTTCCAGAGAAGGCGTGCAAAGGGATTTATTGCCCATTGTAGAAGGAAGTACAGTCAATACAAAACATGGTATGATTAAAACAGATCATATTTTATTTATTGCTGCCGGAGCTTTTCATTTTAGCAAACCATCTGATCTTATTCCCGAATTGCAAGGGCGTTTCCCATTAAGAGTGGAATTACAAGCCCTTGGCAAGGAAGAGTTTTTTAGAATTTTAACAGAACCTGATAATTCTTTGGAAAAGCAATATGTGGCACTTTTGGGAACAGAAAATGTAAGTTTGTCATTTACCGAAGATGGATTAAAAGAAGTGGCTGCTTTTGCAGAAGAAACCAATACCAAGAGTGAAAATATCGGAGCCAGACGTTTATACACAATTTTAGAAAAGATTTTGGCGGATATTTCCTTTGAAGCCCCCGAAAGAACTTATCAAAAAATTGTAGTGGATACAGCCTATGTCAATGATCATTTGGAAGATGTCAGAGCTGATGCTGATTTAAGTAATTATATTTTATAAAAAGGCACTCACGTCAATCCGTTTTTGTATTTTTTGAGGAGGAAAACCACGTTTTTTTTTGAAAAAAACGAGTTTTTCCACCTCAAACGTAACTGCTTCCCCCTTTCCTTAAAAAACAAATTTTTAAACATATTGTTTTACATTTGTTTTTTTAAAAATATTTTTTAAGTATTTTTATTTTTGAAAGTAATTTTCACAAGCGGATTGACGTGAAAGGCATTGATTTAATCAGGCTTGACATAATTTATTGACTTAATAATTACTCACTTAAGTGATGAGTTTTGGGAAAAACCACTTTTTATGGTAGTTTTTCCCTTTTTAATATATGGGGAATTTGTATGGATAAAGGTGATATAGTTCAAGTTAAACTACACGGTTTGAGTCATGACGGTCGAGCTGTTGGGCGTTTGAAAAATGGAATTACTGTTTTTGTGCAAGGGGCATTGCCTTGGCAAACAGTTGAAGCTGAAATTATTAATAATAAGAAAAATTTTTTAGAAGCCAAACAAATTAATATTATTGAAAAATCAGGATTTGAAACTGTTCCCTTGTGTAAACATAGTGATTTATGCGGTGGCTGTTCTTTGATGGGTTTGGACTATGATAAACAACTTCTTGAAAAGAGTTTAATCCTTAAAAATACATTAATTCGGATAGGACAATTTGAAGATTTCAACTCTGAACAGAAAAATAAAATTTTACCGATTTTATCTGTAAAAAATATTAAAACTAATTATGATGACTTGTTAATTTACTTTCGCAATAAGATGGAATTTGCCTTTTCCTGTCAAGATACGGAAAATTTAAATCACCCTAACTTGCCACTTACCAAGTTGGGATTAAAAAAAAGATATAGTCATGAAATAATAGAGGTGACAGATTGTAAATTACAAAGTCCGCTTACAATGGAAATTTTAAGGGCTGTCAGAGCTTATTGTCATGAAAAAAGCCTTACTTTTTTGCGTTATTTAGTTATTCGTACTTTTAGCTCGCAAAAAACCACAGTTGAACTGATTACATATCCGCTCATAAAAAATAAATTTGCAGTTAATTGTGTTGACGACTTGGCTAAAATAATTAATAATATAAGCGGAGTAAATGGAGTTTTACATAGTGAACGCAGGGCAAAAACCGATGTGGCCTATGCTGAAAAAATAATGAAAGAGTGGGGAGATACCAAACTTAGCGAAAATCTAAACTTATATGACAGCAAAAAAAATATATCTTTTTTACTTGGAAACAGAGCTTTTTTTCAAATAAACACTAAAATGACAGAAATTCTTTACGCTGTAATTTTAAAATTTGCTTCCTTTGTTCTTCAAGAAAAAAATAACCATATTTGGGATATTTATTGTGGTGTGGGTTCAATTGGCCTGAGTATTGCCGATCTTGCCATTAATAATCAAAAAAACAATGATTATTTTGGACAAGATATAAATTTTATCAATATTCCTGACTTACCCAAAGAGAATGGAATAAATAAAAAACCTTTTGCTTTGGGCATAGAAAGTGTGGCTTCTGCCATTGATTTGGCAAAACTCAATGTGAAAAATATGCCAAAAGACCATGACTTTTTTCAATTTGAGATTGACGAAGCCAAAAATCTCTCAAAATACTTTAAAAAATATCAAAGACCGGATTTAATTATTTTTGATCCCCCAAGGGGAGGAGTGGACAAGGAAGCTCTGTTTGCCCTTTTAAAAAATCCTGTTCCCTTTTGTATCATGGTTTCTTGCAATCCCTCCAGCTTAGCCAGAGATTTAAAAATATTAAGTGAAAAATATGATATTTTGGCTGTGCAAGCAGTTGATATGTTTCCCCATACTACTCATCTTGAAACTATTGTGCTTTTAGCTTTAAAATAAAAAAATATTATTAATATAATTAATATAATTATTTTTATGGCTATTAATTTTTTTTCACACTTTGTGCAAAAATTAACTAGGTTATTGGTCAGGTGATTCCCACGCCATTCCGGTTTTAAAAAACTATAATTATGGAATGTTTTTTGATTTTATGCATTGAATAAAATATTAATAAATCAAAATAGTTATATTATTATTTGAAAAAATGTTTTTTCAGGAAGGGGGGAGTTTGAGGGGGGAAAACTCATTTTTTTCAAAAAAATGGGGTTTCCCTCCTCAATCCGGAATCACGTGGGTGAATCCCTCTCAAATTGAAATAACGTGAACCTAAAAAGGACGTAATTATGTTATCAAAAAATCTTATAGTTGAATTTGAGCAAATTCTTGGCAAGGAGCAAGTGTTTACAGATGAGGCAGACAGACAAAGTTATTCATTTGATGCTGCTGTACTTGAATCTGTTGTTCCAGCCATTGTTTTGCAACCAACAAACACAGAACAACTTGGAATTATTGTTAAAAAATGTTATAATGAAGGTTTGCAAATAACAATTAGAGGTGCCGGAACAAATCTTAGCGGCGGAACAATTCCTGACAGTACAAATTCGGCTGTTATTTTGACCAATAAATTAAATAAAATTTTAGAGATCAATCCTGAAGATTTATATGCCATTGTGGAGCCTGGAGTTGTTACTGCAAAGTTTGCGACTGAGGTGGCAAAGCATAATTTATTTTATCCTCCTGATCCCGGTTCTCAAACTGTTTCGACCCTAGGCGGAAACATTGCCGAAAATGCAGGAGGCCTCAGAGGATTAAAGTATGGCGTCACCAAGGATTATTTAATGGGGATTGAATTTTTTGATTTTGAGGGAAATCTGGTCAAAACAGGGTCACGCACCGTCAAATGCGTAACAGGATATAATTTGGCAGGAATGATGTTGGGCTCAGAAGGAACTCTCGGACCTATTTCAAAGGCAATTTTAAAACTTATTCCACCGCCAAAAGCTTCCAAGGCCATGATGGCCGTATTTGACAATGTGGATAAAGCTTCAGAAGCCGTTGCAAGCATAATTGCCGCCCATATTTTACCATGTACCTTGGAATTTTTAGATAAATCCACCATTAATTATGTTGAAGAAGATAAGAAGTGTGGCTTACCAAAGGAAGCAGAGGCTCTTTTATTAATCGAAGTTGATGGCCACCCTGCTCAAGTTGCCGATGATGCCTCGGCAATAGAAAGTATTTTGAAAAAAATTGGAGCAATTTCAGTTCATGTGGCTCAAAATGAGCAAGAAAAAAATATGATTTGGACAGCAAGAAGAGCTGCACTGCCTGCTCTGGCTCGCTTACGTCCAACCTGTGTTTTGGAAGATGCCACCGTGCCCCGTTCAAAAATCCCTGCCATGATTAGAGCTTTAAATATTATTGCCAAAAAATATAATTTACAAATGGGAACTTTTGGACATGCCGGAGATGGAAATTTACATCCGACAATACTTTGTGATCGTCGAGATAAGGAAGAATTTATCAGAGTTGAAGCGGCCATTGATGAAATTTTTCATGTGGCTCTTGAGCTTGGCGGAACCTTATCGGGTGAACATGGAATCGGAACAGCCAAAGCCGGTTGGTTGGAAAAAGAAACTTCCAAAGGCACAATCATGTTTTCCAAAAGACTTAGAAAGGCAATCGACCCCAAGGGATTATTTAATTCTCAAAAAATGGTAGGAATTTAAATGTCAAAATTAACTAATTTAGCTAATTCCTTATTAAGACTTGATGATGCTTTAAGTGTTTGTATGCGTTGCGGTAATTGTCAAGCCATTTGCCCTGTGTTCATGGAAACGGGTAAGGAAGCCGACGTGGCAAGGGGTAAGATTGTTTTATTACAAAATTTAGCCTATCAAATGATTGAAAATCCCTTGGCGGTGGAAGAAAGACTTTCACGCTGTCTTTTATGTGGTTCTTGCCAAAGTAATTGTTCATCAGGCGTGCAAACACTTGAAATTTTTATAGAAGCAAGGTCAATTTTGACAGCCTATAAAAAACTTCCTTTTTTAAAAAAAATAATTTTCAGAAAATTATTACCTCACCCAAAACTTTTTGCCAATTTATTTAAATTTGCTTCCCTTTGCCAAGGTTTATTTTTTAGAAAACAAAACAATGTTCAAAAAACAGCAACTGCCCCTCTGCTAAAGCCATTTTTGGGAGCAAGACAAATTCCAAGCTTGGTTAAAAATCAATTTCAAATAAAATACGCAGATTTTGACAATACAAGTCAGGATCATAAATATAATGTTCTTTTATACCCCGGCTGTATGATGGAAAAAATATATCCACAAATTGGTGAAGCTGTTTTAAAAGTTCTGAAACATTATGAAATTGGGGTTAAAATTCCATCAAACTTAGTTTGTTGTGGTATGCCTGTTTTGGCATCTGGGGATAATATGGGCTTTTTAAATCTTTTAAAGAAAAATTTAGATGTATTTGCTAAAACAAGTCAAGAAAATCAAAGCTTGAATGATATTGATTATATAGTAACAGCTTGCCCCTCTTGTACAGAAACTATTCACAATTGGTGGAATTATTATGGGCAAGAATTAAGTGAACAAGAAAAAGAATTATTGGCAAAAATTTCTGAAAAATCCATTGATATTCATAAATTTTTAATTGATGTGGTAAAAATATCATTGCCTGAGCATAATACAAATAATACAATCAAGGTAACATATCATGAATCATGTCATCTCAAAAAATCATTAAATGTTAGTGAACAAGTAAAGCAATTAATTTCAGCCAATCCAAACTATTCACTCTGTGAAATGGAAAATAGCTCAGATTGCTGCGGTTGCGGCGGAAGTTTTACCTTATTCTACCCCAAACTATCAGAGGAAATAGGACAGAAAAAACGTGATAATATTGTAAATTCAAAGGCAGATTGCGTTGCAAGTGCTTGCCCTGCCTGTATGTTGCAATTATCAGATATTTTAGCCAGAAATAAAGACAATGTGAATGTAAAACATAGCATGGAAATCTTTGCTGACAGTATAGACTGATTTAGAGTTTAAAACACTTCTACTAAAATTAATTTAAAAAATAATCTACAAAAAGTTACATTTATATAATGTTGAATTGAAATAACTGTGCAATTGAGTAATTCATTTAAGCACAAAATAAATAAGAAAAACGTCAATTTCGAGGACGAAGCCCTTAAGGGCTTGGGACGTGGCAATCTCTCCGTTAAAGGCTGTTTTAAGTTCCCGATTTAGCAAGGAGATTGCCACACTCGCTTCGCTCGTTCGCAATGACTGTGCCTGTGATATTTTAATAACGTAATTTTCCCACTCAATCAGAAATCACGTGCATACGAGGGGGTTTGGGGGAAATCATTTCCCCCAAAAAATAAAAAATTAAAATATTAGCTGGCAACACAAGAGCGTACAGACTTTGGTTTGGTCGGATCGTCTATATTTTTAGCTGTTGGGTCAATTAGGCGTGTGGTGGTAACTTTATCTTGAGTAAAGAAGTCCATGCCGGCTTTACCTTGTACTTTGTTGGTGCCTAGAAGAGATCCTTTAATTCCACCAAATGGGATATAGGGGTGAGGTGCGCAAACCCCAATGTTTACTCCAATCATGCCAACTTTGGCATCACGGCTGAATTTTTCGGCATAGAATTGATTTTGGGTAAAGATACAAGCACCGTTTCCAAATTCAGATTGGTTGATTAGGCTTAGGGCGTCGTCCAAATCGGCAACTTTAATGGTAGCCACAAGCGGCCCAAAAACTTCTGTACTAAAGAGAGGGTTGCAAGGAGTAACATCTTTAACAATGGTTGGAGCAACAAAATAACCATTTTTATTTTTTTCTTCCAGAACAGGATTACGTCCGTCAAGGGCAAGACTGCAACCACCACCATGATTTAAAGCTGTATCAACAAAACCTTTTACTCTTTCGGCAGCATCTTTTGAAATTAATGGTCCCATGAATACATTTTCATCAAGGGCATCGCCATAGGTAACAGTTTTGGCTGCTTCAACCATGCGTTCAATAACTGTATCATAAAGTTCAGGTACAATGGCAACAATGGAACCTGCCAAGCAACGTTGCCCTGCAGAACCATAGCAAGAAATAAGGTATTGATTTATAAATACATCAATATCAGCATCTTCCATAACTAGAAGCATGTTTTTTGCACCGCCTAAAAGCATGGAACGCTTGGCACCCTTGGCGCATCCTTCAGCGATTTTTTTAGCAGTTGGAGTTGAACCCACAAGGCAAACTCCGGCCATGCGTGGGTCTTCATACCAAGTGGCAGGAACTTCACGGTCACCATGGATAACGTTAATAACACCGGCAGGAATTTTTGCTTCCATAAAAATTTCACACATAAGTTGCATAAAATATGGAGATTGGGTTGATGGCTTGAAAATAAATGTATTTCCGGCTGCAATGGCAAAGGGAATAAACCAACCAAATACGAGGGCAGGGAAATTAAAAGGAGCAACTCCACCAAATACACCAAGTGATTGTTTTACAACCTTTCCTGAAATAAGTCCGGCTATGTTGTCTAAGGTTTCACCTTGAATAAGAGCAGGAATAGTGTTCGCCATTTCTAAAATTTCAATAACCCTTTGTACTTCTCCTCTGGCTTCGCCAATTTGTTTAGCTTGGTCAAGGGAAATTGCTTTGGCTAATTTTTCTTTGTCTCTAACCATGAGGTCACGTATTGTATAAAGGTAGGAAATTCTTTTTCCTATTGGTACAAGCCTCCAAGTTTCATAAGCTTGGTCGGCAGTTGCAATGGCCGCTTCACATGATTCTTTGCCTGCCATGGAAACTTTACCGATAACTTCACCTGTAGAAGGATTGTAAAGATTTGTAAAAACAGGACTTTTTTCTTCTATAAATTCACCGTTGATAAATTGTTTAATGATAATTTGCTCCATTTTCTTCTCCGTATTTATAGGTTAAAATTTTACTTAGTTAAAAATTAAATTGAGATTTTATACATTCATTTGCATAAAAAAAAAATTAATGTATAGAAATAATTTTAATCAATTTATTAAATTTTCAGCTTATAATAAAACACGTTTTAATAAATAAGTCTTATTCTCAAAAGACAAAATATAATTTCCAAAAGACAAAATATAATTTGAGTTAATACGTATACTAATAATTTTTATATGTTTGACTTGAGATAATAATATATAGTAATTGAATTTTATAGATTATTTACTTTGTATAAATTAATACAAATGTAGAATGGTTGAAATTATTTTACAATAAAATAATTTTCTCTATTAATGTATATAAAATTTTACAATAAAATTATCCTATGGATAATTTAAAAAAAAAGAGTATAAAATTATTTGTGATGTTTTAGGTTAAAGTTAATCCATATTAAAAATACTTATTTTTAATATGAACATCTTCTATTGTATTTAAAAATATTTCGGTATGATACGAAGTTTGCGAGATTAAAAATGTCAGAAAAATTTCATCAGCATTATTGGACTCATCTTGAAAATAAAAAAAGTATTGTTACTAAAGAACAATTTATTTATGCTTTTAATGAAGAACAAAAGGAAGGAACTTGGAATAGTCTTCACACCCATAAGAGTGAAGGGGAGCTGGTTGTTGTAACCGAAGGAATTATGGTTATAATTACTAAGCAAACCTCCTATTTTATACAAAGTAATCATGCTCTTTGGATACCTGTAGATTTACCCCATCGTTGGTATATGCCCATAAAGACAATTGACCGTTCACTACATATTCACAGTTCGGCTTTGCAAGGATATGAACAATTAAAACATTTACATTTAATTGAAATGAACTCTCTTTTAAGGGAGCTTACCATTGCAATGTATGATCTTAATTCAAAATATCAAACAGAAGCAGATAAAAGGCTTGGCATTACTGTTCTTGACAGAATTTGTGCCGCAAAAAAATGTTCTAATATTTTACCCATGCCCCAACACCCAAAACTTGTTGAACTTTGTACCGAGCTTGTTTCTTGCCCAAATAGGCAAGTTACTCTTTCGGATTGGAGCAAGGAACTTTGCGTTTCCGAAAAAACATTGACTCGAATTTTCATGAAAGAAACAGGTGTAAATTTTAGAACATGGCAAAATATTCTCCGCATGCAATGCGCAAAAAAAGATATTGAAGCAGGAATGCAGGTTACAGAAGCTGCCTTTAGTTGTGGATATAACTCTTTACCCTCTTTTATTGCTTCATTTAAAAAAATGTATGGTGTAAGCCCCAGTAAACTTTGTTCAAAATAAATATATGATTTTTGCTTGACAAATTGACATATAATGTATAAATTTTTAATTGAACAATGTTTAATTGTTTTAGAAAAAATGATATGGAATTAATTTATGGCCAGAAGAAGTGATCATACCCCGGAAGAATTAAAACTATTGGCAATTGTTGCAGGTAAAAATATACTTGCTCAAGTTGGTTTTAATAAATTCAGCGCCAGAAAAGTAGCAAAAGAGATTGGCTATAGTATAGGTACAATTTATAATATTTTTGAAAGCCATGACCATTTTATACTTTGTATAAATGCAACAACTCTTGATGAAATGAATGAATATCTTCAAAAAAATATGACTAATTTCAACGATTTTAGGGGGATATTAAAAAGTTTGGCTTCTTCATACATTCATTTTGCCAATGAAAATTATCATAGATGGTCGGCTCTTTTTGAACATTCTTTACCAAAGGAAATTGTCTTACCCGAATGGTATGCTTTAAAAATGAAAGAATTATATGGATTAGTAGAAAAACCTTTGATTTTGGTTTTTGAAAATAATCAAAAAAGAGCAGAAGAAATAGCTCAAATATTGTGGGCAAGTGTGCATGGTATTTGTCAATTGGGGTTAACAGGAAAACTGTATAATAATGGGCTTGATATGATTTTAAATCTTGCAAATGATTTTATTGAAAATTATATAAATGGAATTTTATCTGAAAAATAAAAATTTTAACGATTAATTGAACAGTGTTTAAAACAATTTTGTTTTGGATTTTCAGACACAATTCGGAATCACGAAAAATTCATTTTAAAAAATGGATTTTTCCTTCCCAAGAAAGTCATTCAAACAGTCGTGGGGCAATATGGAGAAAAATAAAGATAATCTTTTTAGAAGTAGACGATTTTTGCCATTATTTATTACTCAATTTTTTGGAGCATTTAACGACAATGCTTTCAAAAATGCTTTTTTAATTTGGTTTACATACGATGTAACTGTATATTATGGATTAAATGCTTCAATAATGTTAACGCTTGCAGGAGGGATTTTCATTTTACCTTTTTTCTTGTTTTCAGCAACTGCCGGTCAATTGGCTGATAAATATGAAAGATCTTGGTTAACAAGGCAAATAAAATTGGCTGAAATTATTCTTATGCTTTGCTGTGCAGTTTTCTTTTTTTGTAAAAGTGTAAGTGGTCTTTTGGTTATATTATTTTTAATGGGAGTACAATCAACTTTTTTTGGTCCGATTAAATATAGTCTATTGCCTGAACATCTTGATTCAAAAGAACTTATTAGCGGTAATGCTTGGATTGAAGGCGGAACATTTTTATCGATTTTGCTTGGAACAGTTTTTGGAGGAATTATCATTACGCTTCCTTTCGGAATTATTTTTTTAGTGGTTTTTTTAATAATTTTTTCTATTATTGGTTATGGTTCGGCATGTTTCATTCCAAAGGCTCAAATTCAAGATGATAATTTGAAAATTAACCTAAATTTTATGAGTGAAACAGTAAATATAATAAAATATGCCAAAAAAGAAAGGCGAGTTTGGTTTTCAATTCTTGGAATTTCTTGGTTTTGGTTGATCGGAATAATTTTTCTCACACTTTTTCCTTTATATACAGTTGAGATTATAGTCGGAAATCAACATCTTGTAACATTTTTTATGACAATTTTTTCAGTGGGGATTGGGATTGGTTCTGTATTGTGTAATTGGATATTAAAGGGAAATATCAGTACAAAACTTGTACCTATGGCTAGTCTGGGCATGAGCTTTGCAATTGTTTTATTTTATATTTCCTCCATGTTTTATATGGAAAATTATGAAACAGTAAAATTGATTGATGGAAATGGGATAGGTTTTGTTAAATTTTTTGCAATGAATAGTTGGAGTTTTATTATTGTTTTTAGCATATTATTGCTTTCTGTCATGGGCGGTATTTATATTGTTCCGCTTTATGCTGTTATGCAACATTTTTCAGATCGGAAATATGTGTCAAGAATTATAGCCGGAAATAATATTATTAACTCATTATTCATGGTTTTTGCAAGTGTTTTATGTTCTGTTTTGCTTGTAAGCGGTATAAGCACAGTGGGAGTTTTTTTAATTGTGGGAATATTAAATTTTATGGTTTATATTTATATGGTTAACATTATGAAAAGGAGAAAATACAATGATTAAAAGAATTATAAGATTTTTATTTATATTATTTTTCAGAGTTGAGGTAAAGGGTCTTGAAAACTATCATGAGGCAGGAAAAAGAGTGCTAATCATTGCTAATCATCAATCTTTTTTAGATTCCCTCTTAATTGCTGCTTTTTTACCTGATAAACCCATGTTTGCTGTCAATTCATTTATTGCAAGTCGTTGGTATTTTAAGCCATTCTTTGCTTTGGTTCAAACATTTTGTATTGATCCAACCAGCCCCATGGCAACACGTTCAATCATTTCAGAAATACGAAAAGATAAAAAATGTATGATTTTTCCTGAAGGCAGAATAAGCACAACAGGTTCTATGATGAAGATTTATAAGGGATCTGCCATGATTGCAGACAAATCCGAAGCTAAAATTTTACCCATTAGGATTGAAGGAGCTCAATATTCATTTTTTTCAAAACTAAAGGGCATAGTTCGCAGGAAATTATTTCCAAAAATAACTTTGACAATACTTCCTCCACGTGATTTTAAACTTTCGGGAAACCTTATGGGGCGTGAGCGAATCAAATCTGCCGGCAATAAGCTTGAAGATATGATGTCAAATTTGCTTTTTGAAACATCTGACTATAAGAAAACATTATTTGATTCTCTTCTTGAACAAATTAAAATCCATGGCAGAAAACATTTAATTCTTGAGGATTTTTCTCGTAAACCAATTAACTATGGCCAATTTCTTGTAAAATGTTTTGCTTTAGGTTCAAAAATTAAAGATCAAACCCAAAAGAAAGAACATGTCGGAATTTTATTACCAAATGCCATAGGTGGCCTTGTAACGTTTTTTGCTTTACAAATTTGTGGAAGAATTCCTGCAATGTTAAATTTTTCGACAGGAACTTTAAATATGTTGTCAGTATGTGAAACGGCTAAAATAAAAATTGTTTATACCTCAAGGAATTTTGTGGAAAAGGCAAATTTATTAAATACTGTATCTGCACTTGAAAAGGAAAAAATAAATATATATTATCTTGAAGATTTGGCTGAAAAAATTACTTTTTTTGATAAAATTAATGCACTTACAGCAAGTTTTTTTCCAAAACTATATTATGAAAAGAATTCGTCCAAAGAGCATGATTCAAGTGCCGTTATTTTATTCACTTCAGGTTCAGAGGGAAAACCAAAAGCCGTTGTGCTTTCCCATGAAAATATTCTGGCTAATATTGCTCAAGTTGCTGCCAGAATTGATTTTAATCCCAAAGATACTATTTTTAATGCCTTACCTATATTTCATTCTTTTGGATTAACCGCCGGAACCCTATTGCCACTTCTTTCAGGAATTAAGATTTTTTTATATCCTTCACCTCTTCACTATAGAACTGTTCCCGAATTAATTTATGATAGCAGTGCAACCATAATGTTTGGCACAGATACTTTCTTGGCAAATTATGCAAAATATGCCCATGTTTATGATTTTTATTCACTTCGTTATGTTTTTGCCGGAGCTGAAAAATTAAAGGACAGCACAAGAACAGTATGGGCAGAAAAATTTGGCATAAGAATTTTTGAGGGTTATGGAGCAACGGAAACTGCCCCTGTTCTTTCATTAAATACTCCCATGCATAATAAACTTGGAACAGTGGGCAGGCTTATGCCTTCAATTTCCTATGCAATTGAAAAAGTTGAGGGAATTGAAAATGGTGGACGATTAATTGTTCAAGGTCCAAATGTTATGAAAGGTTATTTATTATCCAATAATCCCGGAGTATTGGTTCCAACCTTGAATAATACCTATGATACAGGCGATATTGTTGAAATTGATAATGAAGGTTATATAAGTATCATGGGGCGAGCCAAAAGATTTGCTAAAATTGCAGGTGAAATGATTTCCCTTTCGGCTGTTGAAATGTATATTGGTGAGCTTTGGGAAAATTATAATCACGCAGTGATTAGTATTGCCGATGCTAAAAAGGGGGAAGCTTTAATTCTTGTTACTGATTATCCAAAGGCAAACCGCAAAGATCTCACTCATTATGCCACAGAACATGGATTAAGTGAATTATCTATTCCCAAAACCATTAAATTTATAGACAAAATTCCATTGCTGGGAACAGGGAAAATTGATTATGTTAGCTTACAAAAAATAATCTGATTTTATCAGAGCATTTCTTGTAATTATTGAGTTTTTCTTGAGAGGGAACCCACGTGATTGTGGATTGAGGGGAGAAACCCCATTTTTTTGAACTAATCCATGACGCTTAGTCTCACTTTGTTCGAC
>CAYJGE010000013.1:0-31687 GCA_964369835.1 uncultured Mailhella sp. | reverse complement strand
AAAATGCAAGAAATTTTATAATTTTTTTTTGGATTAAATCAGTGTTTCCTTAAAATAAACAATTTAGAAGTTGAGTATTCTTTATTTGCAAAAGCAATATTTGTTAGCTCAATAAACATTATTTTTTTAGCTGTAAGTGAAAGATTTGAGTTGTTAAATATTTTTTTGATTATTGGTGGGAAAAAATTTTGAAGTGACAATTCTTGGTAAAGAGTTTTAGTAAAAAAATCAGTTATTTCTTCAAGTTCATTACAAAATTTATATATTAATTCACATAGTTTTTTTTCATAACTATCATTTAACCTACTAATATTAATTCTTATTTCAGCTTCTAGCATAAAACAAAATATTATACTGTAGATTAATTCAACTTCAATATTTTTTATACCAAAGCTATTAAAAAATTTTTTTTTAATAAAACTAAAATCTTCTTTTGGATTTTTTTGTTTATGTGAAAATGGATTATACTCTTTTAAATCTTTGCTAAAGCAATGAGCTAAAAATTCTAGTATTTTATCTTCAGGCTCCACTTCATCAGCTAATGCAACACATAGAGCTAATTTAATAAATAAAAACTGTTCTTCCTGAGTATTTAAATTTTTTAAAAACATAATAACTCCTATCATAAATTTTTTGTATTTTTTAATAACATAGCTTTATGAAACCATGCCTATGATTTAAACTGTAAATCTTTATTTAAAAGTTTTCTCGTATTAAATTATAGAATTAACAAAATTATCCATGTTTAATATAAAATTATGTAAATTTTAACTTTAATGCTTATATACAAGGAGTGAAACAATAATGATATATTTTAAAACTTAGAAATAAGCATAAACTTTTTTAATTTTACTTTTCAACTTTAACATCAATCTCTTCTATTTTTATTTCTGTTTTCTTTTTTGAGAAAAAAGAAAATGTTGCCTTATGTTTATCAAAATAATAAATAGCAATTAATGGTATTGCCGTAACAAATAAAGAAACCAAAACATCTGTTGCAGGCCTACTAAATTTTTTTAAAAAAGACACTTTATTTAAAGCAGGAGGTATAACCCTTGTCAAATAAATTGATACTTCTGTAGATGCTGTACTAGCCATAGTTTTTTTAATTAAATCATATTTATTAGTATCTTTTCTTATAAAACCGCGAATACAACCTATAAGTGAAAATACTGATTCTTTCATAATAGATATAATAAATGTAGGTAACTTGGCAATTATAGAAATTAATATTTGGGGTGCTATATTTAATATTTCTAAGATATTAAATTCCAATCCCAATTTTTTTGCTTTTTCAGCAAGTTGAAGTTCTTTAAACCTTAAATTAAGTTTTTCTTTTAGCTGAGTAACAACTGATGGAATATTATTTTTAAAAGTTTTCGCATCTGATAATTTATCATTGCAGGCAATATCTTTTATTTCATCAATAAACACATTTACTATTTCATAAATTATTAATCCAACAACTTGTTGTTCGGTTAAACTAGTTTCGGAACTAACAATCTCCAGTTGAAGACTTTCGTCACAATTAATTTCAATCTCATTTCCTTGTTGCTTAGTTACATGGCTTAATATTGGTGAAAGATAAAACTCTGTTATAGTTTTTTGTAACGTTTCGTTTTTGCATTGTTCAAAAATTTCTTTCGAACTAGATACAGAAGTTAACTGTTTATCTTTTATTGAATTAACAACACCAATCATATCTTTATTAAGTTCAAATGTCGTATTGGCTTTATCTGTTAATTTATTTAAATTTGTTATTAAAAATCCAAAAAATTTTTTATTATTAAAATTTTCTCCAAAAAAGTCTTTAAAGTCAAAATCAGCTATTTTTGTTTCAATACTTTCTTTTAATTCTTTGCCCTTATTCAGTGCTTGTGTAAAGATGGAACCAATTTTTGACTTTGGTTCATTATTGTAATTTGTATTACTGTCTAAAGTTATATCTAGTACATTTTTATTTTCAATACATACTTCTTCAGTAGTAATGTTTGATGATATAGTATTATTATTTAAGCTACTACTCCTTAACTGACGAGGCTTTCGATTAGGTCTTGTTAAATTAATTTTATATTGTTGTTGTGAATCCGAAACAAGTATTTCATTATTTATTTCAGTTTCAATATATTTAACCTGTTCTAAAGACTGAATTTGCTCGATTTCTTCTTGCTTAAACTGTATTACATTAGATTTAAGATAATTATATTCCATTATAATTGACTTAAACAAAAACAAAAGGGTATTAGGTTTTAAAAACGAACCTGACATTCCAAAGACAACATTTTTTTCAAAAGTTATTTTCATACTGAAGATATTATTTGAAGCAATAATATCCATAGAAGACATTTCATCCCAAGTTAAATAGGTCTTTAAAGAATCTTGTGTCCAATCATTTTTCCAGTAAAATCCGGTTTCTGTAATTGCACCCCCATTTTTTCCACTTCCAAAAACAGTGCAGTCAATTATAGCTATAATTGTTTCATTGAAAGGAAGTCCATAGCTTAGATACACAGATTCAATTTTTTTTGGGGAAGGGTAAAATTCAATAGAGTGTTGCAAATATGCTTTTTTAATTTTTTTCAAAAACTCATTTGAAAATAGTTTTATTGAATTGTTCATGATTACCTCGTTATTAATATTTCATTATTATATTTTACAAGATTTAAACTTTACCTTTTAACCAAAGAATAAGTTCTCTTTCCATCTTCAAAAAAGAAAACAACTCTCAAGTCAGTATTTTGGTCTGTAATTGCACCATTGTCTTGCATAATAAGATCAAGTTCAAGAGGATTTGAAACATCTAGTTTAAATGAAATATTATTAGGATTAATGACTGTTTCATTATTTTCAACTTGTAAAACACCTATAGCGGACGTTTTGACATCTTTAGTTTTCCAGCTACCTATTTTGCCTTTCATATTTTCAACTCTAACAGCAATAAGTGGGCTTTGATTTTGTATAAGAACACGGATTAATGAATCATTTACATTATCAGCTGTAAAGTCAGTCAGACTCATACTGTCTTTATCATAAGGCATAATAAGAGCAGTTCCTGCTTTTTTAGGCTCAGGGGCAACAAGCCCCTGAGTGAATTTTTGGACGTGCTTTTGACTGTCTTTTACATTTTTTTCTACATTTTCAAATATACTTATAGCTGTTTCAGTAAAATCAAAATTTTTGGTAAATTGATTTACTATATTTTTGCTTTCAATTTTTCTATTTTGATTTTCTAATATACTTTCCTGATTCTCTGATGTTTTATTGATGTCAATAGCTTCATCATGTATTATGTTATTCTCACTATTAAATTTTGCTGAAATATTATTAATAAATTCTGAATTTTTTATAGCTCCGACAAAATCAGAAATCAGAATTTCATTATGTTGATTATTACTTGAAGCATTTAATGTAAGTGTTGTATTATCAGTAGTCTCTAATATGTTAGATTGATTTAAATAATTACTATAAAATGCTACTCCCAGATATGGAGTTATAAATAAAATGAGGCTTTGGGGACCAAATAGCAAAAATATTTTATTTTTTGCAGATGAAATCAAATATTTCCTTATTCCAAATATAATTAAAACAAGAGTTATTCCTAACAGGCTTGAAATAAAAAATAATTTTGTTTTATAATCCACTAAAATTTCTGATAAATCAAAATAATTTGAATCATGTATTATATACCACGAATAGCCAATAATTAAAAAACACCAGAAAATACATAGGAAAAAGACTCTGATTATTGATAAAAAATAATATGGAATTAATCTAAAAATTTTTCTAATATAATCAATCAATGTCGGAGAGGCTTTAATTCCTGTTACTATATTTGAGTTACTATGCATAGCATCACTCATTTTCTTTCTCCATGTTAATTTTTATTAAGTTTATGGTAGAAGCCTCTAAATAGTCCATGCTGAAAAGATCAATTGTTGTTTTTCATACGCACATTGACTGTAAATATAGTTTTACGATCGTTTGAAGTAAATTAGGCTTATTTTACGGCGTGTAAAATTTTTGTCACAGCAAAAATTTTGCTAGTAGTTAAAAAACTGATTATTTGAGTCAAAAATTACAAGAAAAATGCACGTTTTATGAGTATTTCTTGTAATTTTTTTTACTATTTTTACGTCATTAACAGTAAGTTAATATGTTTTTAGTATTGACTAAATATTCACCCCAAAACTCGACGCTAAAGGTCCAAGACCACCCACATAGCCTTGCCCGACCGCTCTGAACTTCCATTCATTATTATGACGATAAACTTCACCAAAAATCATGGCTGTTTCGATACTCATATCTTCAGAAAGATCATAACGAGCCAATTCATTATTGTCTGCTAAATTGACAACCCTGATAAACGCATTTGAAACCATACCAAAGTTTTGATTTCTTGCTACAGTTTCGTGAATAGTTACAGTTACAGCAACCTTTTTCACTTCTTGCGGAATTTTATCAAGAAAAATTTTAATTGCCTCATCATCGCCATCACCTTCACCGGTCAAGTTATCACCTGTATGTTCAACAGAACCATCTTGCGAACGCAAATTATTATAGAAAATAAAATCAGAATCATTTCGTACTTTACCATCTTCTTTTAATAAAAATGCACTGGCATCCAAGTCAAAGTCACTTCCACTTGTACTTCTAACGTCCCATCCTAAACCTATCAAAATATCTTTTAATCCCGGTGCTTCTTTACTTAAAGAAACATTGCCACCTTTAGAGAGAGAAACTGCCATAATAGCCTCCTAAATTTATTTTTGTAAGTTTTCAATTTTTTCTAAAAAACTCTTTATTAAGAAAATAATGATTAAATAATGTTTCCTTAATTTTTTGAGATAACAAACTTCGCTTTGTAGCGTTTGTGCCATTTATGCCAACAAAGACACTTTATTAAAAAACATAAAAATCAAAGGTTATCCGTAAAATAAACTGCATTTATTTTTGATTTAAAAAAATTTCATATAACATAAATTAAATTATTAAATATTTTATATTATTTTGGTGTATATATGCTAAATACCTTACATGAATATATCATAAAATACACGATATAATAGTGCAATTGCAAAAAGTGAAAATTTTAGAACTACTCCTAAAATAATAATTATAAGTACATTTTTTATAAATTTAATCATTGAATCCTCGTGGTCGGCAAATAAAATGCTAATAATTATTATAACAAAAGGAAGAAGTATTATACTTTTCATATAAAATCAAAATAAATTTTAAATTGTTTACAATAACTATAGGATTTACCCTATTATTCCGTTACATACCTTGTTTATTTCAAATGATTGAAATAAACATTTGTAAACTATAAAAAAATAATTATAAGAGGGGTCTAAATACAGTTTTAAAAATATGCTTATTTTTATTTATCCATGAAATTCTACTCATTGATAATTTCTTCACATTGATTATATATAGAATCAAATTTCCTTGCTAAAGTAAATAGTTCTTCCCTTGTGTCAGAATCAATTCCAAACTCTTTAGCTATATAATCTACAATAGTATCTAAGTTATCTTGACAAGCTTCTTCTTTTTGAACAAAGCGAGCTAAATCAAAAAATATCACTTTTTTTTCTTTTGGGGTAAACGAAAGGTTTTTAGCTTTTAGTGTTTTTCTTACAGCCGGAATTATTAGATTTTCAAAAGTAATTTCTTGTTCCAAGGTTTCAACTGTAAATTTCGCTATTTCTTCTAAAGCGTTTATAAAGGTAGTCTCATCTATATAGTCATAGGTAGTTAATCCTTCACTTGTCATGTTTTCCTTGGCTTCAAGTGTATGCTCTAATTCCTTTGCCAATTCTTTTCTTTCATCATCATCTTTGATGTTGAGTGATTTTACAAAGATAGAACCACCACCAAGCACTATCATTCTTAACATCGCTATAATACTTGCCTTGTCATCATCATCAATATACTTTGTTATAAACATAAGAATCTCCATTTTAGATGCTCTGCCTTTATTTATAGGCAGAGCACTATTTATATTGTTTTATTGTACAATTACAATTCTTATAAATTTAGTTGTAGTTACCCTACTTTGTTTAAATTTATGCAATTTCTGCTTGTAGGTTTTGGAGCTGTGCTTGAATTTCTTCATTAGGTCCACCATCATCACTCAAAATAGGACTATCAATTATGGTCTTCAAAAGTTGTGCATATTTCAACGCTTTGAAAACATTGTTTTTTGAATTTTCTGTATATGTGCTATAATCTGTTCCATTATCTTCAATAATCTCATTTAATACATTATTCGCTCTACGCGATTTAGTGGCAACTTGGGAAAGAACATCAGAAGCTAGTGTTGTTACTTCTTGAATCATTGATAACTTTTGGCATACAACCTTAATTTCACCCTCATAATCTTGAGCCTTTTCTTTATTACTAAGAGCTTCGCTAACTTTTTGGGATGCTTTTGCCGCAAAAATACCACCAAAAATAAGAGATGCCGGAGCCGCAACCAAACCACCAAGAACTATAAGTCCTCCCGCCATTCCTGCACCGCCTGTAGCTAAACTTCCGCCACCAAGCCAAGCTAAGGTTGCATTTGTTGCAGCCACACCTGATAAGCCACTTATGGCAGTACCTGTGCTTGCTGCTCCAAAAGCCATTACTCCTGTATAGGCACCATAAGCCGCAAGAGCTCCTGTGCCGGCTCCAGTTACAAAACCTTGAGTTATGCTGGATAGTGCACTATAGGATTCCTTGATGTCGGCAAAATCCACTTGAGAAAAATTACCTATATTTAAGTTATCAAGTTCTGTTGAACGTTCGATTTCAACATTTTTTAATTGACCAAACAGTTTAACAAATTTTCCAATTTTTGTTTCAAATGCCTCTAGTTTTTGTTTCCCATAATTCTCAAGAAGGGAATTTGTGCTTTGTTTTGTTTCTTGTAATTTTATCTCTGCTTTGCGAGATATTTTTTGTGCATCTTCATTTATTTCATTTGCTTTATTATTATCAACTACAGCTTTTGCTCCTAAGCCAAGACCTGCTGCCGCAGCAGCTCCAAGTCCCCAAACAATTAGTGGAAGTGGCATAATCACCTCTTTTTTTTATAATAAGTTGACTGTTTAAATTGTAAACAGTTTACATCTACACAAAATTTTATTAAAAATTATTGTGTAGGTATTTACTATCACTTGTTGAATGTTATAAAATAAAAGTTTCACTTGTGTTCATGAAATCATCAAATTCATCTCTATTGCTAAACTGCAATTTTTTATTAAATAAGTCTCCTATTTGATTAATGTTTTGAGAGAATAAAACCATATCTCCGGTTTCCACCGCAACATCGATTTGCTGAAAAGCAAGAGAAAACTCATGCCTTTTTTCACTCATATGTAAATTAAATTGTTTTTGCAGTTCAGTTTGATAAATATCTCTTTGACGTTTTGCTTCTTCGAATTTAGCTTTATAAAAAAGGTATTCTTCATGGGCTTGCTTGGCACCTTTGAAGGCATTTAAGGCTTCATTATAGAACAAAGAACTTAAGGTATATCCAATCATACCCCCTATAACAGCACCGACAACAGGAATTGGTATTGCAATTTGACCTACAGCTGCCATTGCACTGCTTGAAATCATTCCAATTCCTTTTTCTCCCATTCTTTCCATGAACTCCACACCATCAATTTCTCTTTTTGCGTATTGTCGAATTAATCCACCAAACTCTAAACATACTGTGACAGCAAGAGCAGGAAGATTTGTTTTTGATAAAGAATTAAGTCTTTTAGAAATTTGACCTGTTGTAGACTTTTGAAATTCTTCTGTTGCCTGTTTAGTAAGTTTTTCCACTGCTTTTTTGCCTGTTGCAGAGCCAACAACATTATTTATTGTACGTTGCAACAAAACTCCATGACTTTGTTCCATAGCACCTTTAATAGCAGCCCCGGCGAAACCTGTTGTATAACCCATAGCAACAGATTTTGCGGTATCTACAGCACAGTCACACACAGCTTCTCCAAGCTTTTTATCACCTTGATATAATGCATATACATTGCTAACCAGTGAAATTGATCCTCCTATTGATGCACCAAATGTTGCACCTTGAATACCAGCATCATGTGCTGTTCTGCCTATACTTTTTACTGTTTCTTTTATAGGGTTTAAACGATATGCCTTGGCTTGTTCTCGAGAAAAACCAGCATCAACAATGTTTTTTTCTAATTTTTTAAATTCTTGTGCTTGCTCTAACATTTGGTCAGCACGCTCAGCATTATTTTGCCTAGCAGCATTCTCTTTTAATTCTTTCGCTTGCTTTCGACAATATTCTTTTGTTAATTCAACATCTTCTGTAGGAAGTAAAAGCTTATTATTTCTATAGCGTGTTAAATCATTTTTACTTCCTTCTGTTTTTAAACCAGCAATACCATCACAAACTTTTTTGGGATCATTAACAAATTTCATTTGTCCTTCAGATCCCATTATAGGGTTTCCAGAAGCATCTAAAATTATAATATCGGCAACAGTATCATTTACTCTTCCTAAATCATCTGATCGTGTTACTCTTGTTGGCTTTCCTTCAATAATAGCTTTTTTATTTTCTTGGGTGACATGATTAACTTCTGCATTATAACCAGCTTGTTGAGCAATATTACTTTGTTCATATTCTGGGTTGATTTTATGCGTATAAATTTTACTATGAGATTTTTGATATGAAGTTACACTTCCATCAGAATTTAATCTTTGGCCTGAGTAGCCAACCAAATCTTCAGCTATGGCGGATCCGTATCTTTGAACTGTTTCAGATATACCAAGGGAAGTGGCTACATTTGCAAGAGTCCTCTCTGTTTCATTAGCTTTTTTTTCTTTTAAATCTTTGTTTATTTCTAATTGAAAACTATTTTTCATATTTTTTTCCATTAAATTTAATCCTTTGTAAATATAGACAAGCTTCTTTTGTTTTTGCTATATACTCGGAATATGTCATTATTGCTTTAAAGTTTTCATAACCATATTCTACTTGGCATAACTTGGGGCGATTATTATAAATTGTGCAAGTATTTGTATTTTCGTTGAAATGATAACATTGCCCATCTCCACGATCTAAAAAATCATATAGCCCAAAAAATTCTTTTAATTGAGTGCAACAAGATCCACACATGGAACATGAAAATATAATTTCTTTAGATTGTATAAATATATTCATTTCTTTCTCTAAATTTATTGATTTTTAATATTTTAAAATTTACTTGAAAGTATAATAAAGTTTAAAAATTTTAATTCTCTCCCTACATTAATCATTTTATACTAAAATTCTAAAATATTTGTTCCATAAATTGTACTTATTAAACACATATATATAAATATTCAATAGACAAATTTACTTTGATCATGTAAATATGTGCAATTTAATCCTACAACAAAACCTCTATTTTGTCCATAAAAATATAAGTTTAAATTAGTAAAATTATATTTTAAAATTATAATGAAAAATTTGACACAGTGATATATAATTATAAGAAAAAATAAAATTTTTAGTTGGAGTTAGTGTGTCAAAAAAGTTAATAAATACCAAGGATAATCAAAGCACAGTTTTTGAAAATGCCAATGATAACCAGAGTATAGCATCTGAAAATAATGTTGACAGCAAAGGTACAGTTAGCAGTTTAGAAAATAATTCTGAACAGTTGTCTTTACTGGTTGGTAAAAACATTGCTTTACAAAGAAAGCAACTTGGGTTCACTCAAAAGGATTTGGCAAAGTGTCTTGGTATTACCCAAGATGCTGTTGCTCACATGGAGAAAGGAATAATTGCCCCCAAGATGTCAAGGCTTCAAGATATTGCAAAGGCTTTGCAATGTAGTGTTGCCTTTTTGTTTCGTACCAGTGATGATGAAACCGATGAAAATGCCAAAAATATTGCTGACATGATCAAAACTTTGCCCAAGGAGGGTCAAGCCTCCGCTCTTACTATGTTTGGTGGCATACTTGGAATTGTGGGTGCTGTTGCAGGTACTATTCCAAATATGATAAATTCTGATAAAAATCCAAAAGATGAATGATAAAATTGTTATATTGTCAAATTAGTTTTGTTTTTATGCTATAATATCTGCATCGGTACTTTATGTCCACAGTCATTACATATTACAACACAACTTCCGCCTCTAAATCCTATTTTTGTAGGACGTTGCGAAATAACTTTATAATATAGTTTACTAAAAAATCCCCCATTTTGTGCATTTAGTTCATTGATATAATCTTTTGTGGATTTCAAATTTGTATTTTTAGAACTGCATTTTGGGCAAGAAATTTTTCTTGCTCCAAATAAATCTTTCATAATAACTTTGCTCCCTCGCCAAAACTACGCACAAATGCCAATATTTCCGGTTCGCTATGGCTGATTATTTCAAGAACAAGGCTTCCATCTTCATTTTCAACTATATTTTGTTGTTCGGCAAAAATGCGTTCACGGACATAATCGGCAATTTTTCCGGCTGAAAAATATATGCAAAATTGTTTTGGCTCATGCCAAGGTAAACCAAAGGCGTCGGGGCTAACCGCTTCAATCTCAAAACTGCTTTTGCGTTCGGTTATTACAATATCTTTCATTCGGTGAATGGCAAAATGGGTATAATATTTTATTTCCTTAAAATCTTGTGTGAGGCTAACTCCTAGCACATAGAGTGCATTATTTAAACTAATTATTTTAGTAGGTAAAAAACGGTGTTCTTTAATTTCATTTTTACCGCCTGCCTTATGCATTATCAAACAAATTCTTTTTTCATCTATGCAATCAACAAGTTTATTTATTAAATCAATATGTTTTGAATAGTCAATTTTTCCTTTGGCAAAAAAGGCATATTGTTGTTTTTGCACCAATTCCCTTTGCCCATAACCTTGTTCCGACATTAGCAGAGAAAGGTTAAAAATTGTTTCATCAACCCTTGCAAAGATTTCTTGAGGCAAAACCGCACTTGCCAAATCACGACAAATGGAAAGATAGCGTATTTCTTCAAATTCAAGCCCTAAACGACTGCGAGAAATGGAACGAATTTGATACCAACGCTTTCTATTTTCCAAGCCCGACTCAAGGCTAATTCCAATCACGCTTTCAATTTCTGCAATTAGCCTGATTATGGTTTGAGGTGAACATTGAAGTTCTTCTGCAAGATCAGTTTGATAATGTTGTCGTCCATCAAGCATAAGTTTGCGAAAAAGCTTTAAAAGTTTAGTTCCTGCTGTTGTGTCTTGATCTTTTTTTGGTGGCATATTTTTCCTTTTTCAATTCAAGTTATGAGTTCACATCTTAAATGATTATAAACCCATAACTTGAACAACTATGAATTATAATTCGCCATTCTCAGTTTTTTAATTGGCAGTTTTGAAATTATTATCTTCAAAACTATTTTCACTTTGGCTAAAATCACTTGCTGATATATTATCTGTTTCTTCGTCAATATCATTATAGTCATTGGAGTTCAGATTGCTACCAACACATTGTTTATTTTTATTTTCTTCCCTAGCAACTGCAATACCTGCTGCTGCAAAAACACCAACCACACCTGCAATGGCACCACCAATAAAATAACCTAGCTTACTCATAATTTTTCCTTTTTTGTTTTATAGTGCAAATTATTTTACCCTATAAAAAGAATATATCTGAGTTACTTTCCAAAACATGGAATTTTATAAATTTTTAATCATAATCTTTTTTTGCAAACAAACCTAAAATTGCCAAACATATTATTATACCAATAAATATGGGCATTACTGAAGACAATAGACCAAACAATACAGACACCAAAAAGAACAATATTTTTAGTGCAATTAGTACAATTGATAATACCAAGGGGAAAATAGAGATTAATACTATCAACAGACCAAGACTTAGTATGGAATTCATAACTCACCTTTATCCTTTGTTTTGAGAAAAATTAATTTTGCATAGATTAAACAATGACTTTATCATGTTTAAATTGATTATACAGACACTAATTTCCAAAACATGGAATTTTGGTGAATTTTTATTGTAAAACTATATATTTTCTTGAAATGATATTTTGCTGTAAAAAGCAAGATGTGAATATAATATTCATTGAGATATTAGAGAATTTAAATTCTGAGCTCTAATAGGGGGAGATAACTTATGGAACATATGAAACTGTGTAAATCTAACTTGTAAATGAAACGTATCTAAATTAATTTAGATGAATAAGGCTATATCAAAAATGAAATAATTATTAAATACTAAATATCATGTTTTGTTTCTCCTTTTGTTTTAGTTAATAAAAATTATTTTCTGTCCTTAACATAAATATAATCATCAACTATATTAAGTCAATCATATAAATTTATAAAATTATTCAAAACATTGTGTAATATATCTCTGCCATTATGGCAGAAATTATTAGTTTTTAAATTTTTTCTTTTCTTGCAATTTTTATTGTTTTATATAAAAATACAGTAATAAATATAGATTTAATGCAAATACACTTTTCCAAGTTTTAAATTAATATATTGTCAATAGTTTTTAATGAAGCACTGATTAAATCAGTGCTTCATTAAAAAGAGCATTGACTAAGGTCAGTGCGACCAAAAATCAAGAATAGGTGCAATTTACTTGCACCGTTAAATAGTTGATTTTTGTGCCTTTTCGCAAGGCAGCTTTGCTGCCGTGAGCGACTCAAACACTGCAAAGCAGGGTTTGTTGTCTTATTGTTTAAGGAAACGCGATATAATCAGCGTTTCCTTAACATATTTTGCTATTTTATTTTTTTCAAAGGTCAAAAGCATGGAAAATAAAAAAGAGCTTACCGAACAAGAAATACGTTCACGTTATATAAGTCCTGCAATTCAAAATGCAGGCTGGACTTTTACGCAAATTCGTGAAAATTATGCCATCACCAAGGGGCGGATCATTGCTCGTGGGGGATCTCCAAAACGTGAAAATCCTAAATTTGCCGATTATGTTTTGTTTTATAAGTCACATATTCCCATTGCAATTATTGAAGCCAAAGACAATAAACATGCTGTTTCCGATGGAATGCAACAAGCCTTGGGTTATGCAGAAAGCCTTCAAGTCCCCTTTGTATTTACTTCCAATGGGGATGGTTTTACCTTTCACAACAGAACAGAAACCAATAGCGACAATAATGACAAGGGTGACAAGGAAGCTTTCCTTTCTTTGGAACAATTTCCCTCACCGCAAGAACTTTGGGAAGCTTATATTACAAACAAAGAATTCACAAAAGAACAAGAAGCAATAATCACAGAACCTTATTATGTTCAAAGGGAAGACAAAAGCCCCAGATATTATCAGTTGAATGCCATAAATTCAACGGTGGAAGCCATAGCCAAAGGCCAAAACCGTATTTTGCTTATCATGGCCACAGGCACAGGAAAAACCTATACAGCTTTTCAAATAATTTGGAGATTATGGAAAGCAGGTATAAAAAAACGTATTCTTTTTCTTGCTGATAGAAATGCCCTTATAGACCAAACATATTCCAATGATTTTTCACCTTTTAAGGATAAAATGACCATTATCCGTCATCGCAAAGTAGACAAGGCCTATGAAATATACCTTGCTCTTTATCAGGGATTGACAGGCGAAGGTGAAAAAGAAGTTTTTAAGCAATTCAGCCCCAATTTTTTTGATCTCATTGTTATTGATGAATGTCATCGAGGAAGTGCAAAAGAAGATAGTGAATGGCGTGAAATATTAGAATATTTTTCATCGGCTACCCATATAGGTTTGACTGCAACACCAAAAGAAACCAAGGACACATCAAATATTCATTATTTTGGTGAACCTGTTTATACATATTCATTAAAGCAAGGAATTGAAGACGGCTTTCTTGCTCCTTATCGGGTTATTCGTACAATAATGGATAAGGATATTGATGGTTTTAGGCCATATGATGGGCAGGTTGACAAGTACAATAATCTGATAGAGGATAAAATCTATACAACATCAGATTTCAACAGAACCCTTATTCTTGAGCATAGAACAAGGCTTGTGGCTCGTGTGGTTTCAAATTATTTAAAAAAACACAATTTACGTTTTGCAAAAACCATCTTTTTTTGTGTTGATACGGAACATGCAGATTCCATGCGTCAAGCTCTTATCAATGAAAATAAGGATTTGTTCAATGAAAATTCCCATTATGTCATGCGTATCACAGGCGATGATTTGGAGGGTAAAAAACAACTTGATGCTTTTCGTGATGTAAATTCAACTTATCCCGTGCTTGTGACTACCTCAAAGTTATTGACCACAGGCGTTGATGCTCAAATGGTAAAATTTATTGTGCTTGATGCAAATATTTCAAGCATGACTGAATTTAAACAAATCATAGGGCGAGGCACAAGGGTTAGGGAAGATTTAGGCAAGATGTTCTTTACTATTTTTGATTTTCGTGGTGTCACTCGTCTTTTTGCCGATCCTGAATTTGATGGACCTGTGGAGCAAGACGATGACTTTATAATTGATGAGGACGGCAATATAGATGAACAAAATAATGAAAATGGCAATGATGAAAATAGTAATAATGAAAATGGTAATGATGAAAATGACAGAACTGACCCAATATCAGATATAAATGACCCGATAGATGATGGAAAAGACTGTGATGGTGTTCGTAAATATTACGTCAATAATGTTTATGTGCGTGTTGTCAGTTCTCAAATAAGATATATGGATAAGGATGGTAAATTAATCAATGAATCGCTCACGGATTATACACGCAAAAATGTTCTCAATCAATTTTCAACTCTTGAGGATTTTTTAGCTGAGTGGAACAAAGCCGAAAGTAAACAGGCTGTTATTGATGAACTTGCCAAACATGGCTTGCTTATTGATGAGCTTCAAGAAGAAATAGGAGAAGAATTTGACCCCTTTGATTTAATTTGTCATATTGCTTTTGATAAAAAACCACTAACAAGAAAAGAGCGTGCAAATAACGTAAAAAAGAGAAACTATTTTGCAAAATATGAAAAGCAAGCCCAAGAAGTTCTCCATGCACTTCTTGAAAAATACGCTGATATGGGAATTGAAAGTCTTGAAAGCTCGGAAATTTTAAAGCTTGACCCTTTGTCATCGTTCGGCAATCCCATGTATATTGTAAATCGTATTTTCAAAGGCAAAACGGATTTTGAAAAGGCAATCAAAGAACTTGAAAAAGTGCTTTATGTGGCATAATATAGCACTTTGATTTATTGTAACTTACTTTTAAATAATACTAATTTGTATTGATTTATAAAAAAATAATCTACAAAAATTAAATTGCTATAAAAGAAAAAATAAGGAAAAATAATGGCAATTTCAACAACAACCAAAGCTCTTAAAGATATAATGCGTGTTGATGCAGGTGTAAATGGCGATGCCCAATATATAGAGCAGATTACATGGTTACTTTTTCTAAAAGCCTTTGATTTTAAAGAACAAGAATGGGAAATGACAGAAGATGACTATTATCCTGTAATTCCCGAAGAGTATAGATGGAGAAATTGGGCAGAAAATAGCGAAGGTTTAACAGGTGATGCCTTGCTTACCCATGTCAACAATATGTTTCTTGCTTTTCGTAATATGGATTTTGAAAACGATCCAAAAAATCGCAAATGGCTTGTGCATAGTGTAATGGAAGATGTAAATAACTTTCTAAAGTCAGGAACAATTTTACGCCAACTCATCAATAAAATAAATCAAGGCATAGATTTATATAGCATGCCGGGAACGCATTTATTTGGCGATTTATACGAAACCATGCTCAAAGATTTGCAAAGTGCAGGCAAGTCAGGTGAGTTTTATACCCCAAGGGCTGTCACGCACTTTGTTGTTGAACAGGTTGCACCAAAGCTTGGGGAAACGGTGCTTGACCCTGCCACAGGCACAGGTGGTTTTCTATCGGCAGTCATAGACAGTCTTATTGCTAAAACTCCCGATGAATACAGGCTATTGCAATCAACAATTCGTGGAATTGAAAAGAAACCGCTTCCTTATCTTCTTTGTGTAACAAACCTTATTTCTCATGGTGTTGATGTGCCAAATATAAAACATGACAATACCTTACGCACACCAACTTCCGATTATACCGCAAATAATAAGGTGGATGTCATCGTCACCAATCCTCCCTTTGGCGGTGCAGAAGAAAAAGCCATTGCAAACTCCGTTCCGGCTCACCTAAGAAGTTCTGAAACGGCGGATATGTTTCTTGTTCATATTGTGGCTTTACTCAAAGAACAAGGACGTTGCGGACTGGTTCTGCCCGACGGTATTCTTTTTGGTGACGGCGTAAAGGCCAGCATAAAGAAGCATTTGCTTGAGCAGTGTAATTTGCATACGATTATCAGGCTTCCCAAGAGCGTTTTTGCTCCCTATACGGGAATTAATACCAATTTGCTTTTCTTTACAAAAGGTTTGCCCACCAAAGAAATATGGTTCTATCGCCTAGAAATGCCAAGCACACATAAAAATTTTTCCAAAACAAAACCCATGGATAAAACACATTTTGAACCTGTGCGAGAGTGGTGGAATAAGAGAATAGAAAGCGATGTTTCAAAGCTTGTCGGCATAGACGAAATTATTGCCAATAACTATAATCTTGATTTTTGTGGATTTCCCCATGAAAGCGAAGAAGTCTTACCGCCTGAAGAATTAATTAGTCAATATCAAACAAAAAAAGCAGAAACTAATGCCCAAATAGAAAATTTACTTTTGGAGATTTCTGCCATGCTAAACCATAAGGAGTAAAAAAGTTAACCCCAGGGGCAAAGGAATTCTAAGCATTACGCCTACTCTCATTCGAGAACCCAGCCTACGTCCTTCACGAGTTAACTTAACTTATTTATAGCATATCAAAAATATAAAGTCAAATTGATTATAAAGGGAATTTTGCTTATGAAAGCAAGTGAATTACGAAAATCCATTCTTCAAGCCGCCGTTCAAGGTAAACTTGTGTCACAAAATCCACAAGACGAACCTGCAAGCGAACTCTATAAACGAATTCAGGCAGAAAAAGGACAACTTATCAAGGATAAGAAACTTAAAAAAGAAAAGCCTTTGCCTGCAATTACGGCAGATGAAATTCCCTTTGATTTACCAGACGGTTGGATGTGGTGTAGATTGGGGGAAGTTGTTGAAACAAATATTGGATTAATTTACAAACCATCTGAAATTACAAAATCAGGAGTACCAGTTCTTCGTTCTAATAATGTTCAGAATGGCAGAATTATTCTAGAAGACTTAGTTTATATAAAAAAAGAAATAGATAATAAATTTATTTGTCAAAAAAATGATATTTTGATGTGCGTCAGAAATGGTAGTAAAAGGCTTGTAGGTAAAGCTGCCCTTATTGATGAGTCTGGAATGGCATTTGGTGCTTTTATGGCTATTCTACGAACTTCTTTTAGTAACTATCTTCTAACTTTTATTAACTCTATTGTATTTAGGAAACAAGTGCAAGGAAACGATACTAATACAACTACAATCAACCAGATTACACAATCATTACTTAAAAATGTATTCATTCCCCTCCCCCCTCTTGAAGAACAAAAGCGTATTGTGGCAAAAGTGGATGGGCTTATGATACTCTGCGATGAACTGGAAAAAGCCGAGAAGATAGCCGATGGACTTGATAAAAATTTCTTTACAAATTTGCCAAAAGCTATTTTGCAATCAGCCATCAAAGGCGAACTTGTTCCCCAATGCCCGACAGATGAACCCGCAAGCGAACTTTATAAGCGTATTCAAGCAGAAAAAGAACAGCTTATCAGGGATAAAAAACTTAAAAAAGAAAAGCCCTTGCCTGCAATAGCAGAAGATGAAATTCCCTTTGATTTACCTGACGGCTGGATATGGTGTCGGTTGGGGGATATTATTAATTATGGAAATACAATAAACATAAAGCCTACTAACATTTCACCTGAAAAATGGGTACTTGAGTTAGAAGATATAGAAAAAGATTCAGGTAACATTATAAAACGTGTCACTGCTCAATTCAGAGTCCCTAAAAGTGACAAACATGTATTTAGCAAAAATAATATTTTATATAGCAAATTAAGACCTTACTTAAACAAGGTAACTTTAGCTGATTCAGACGGTGTATGTTCATCTGAAATAATACCACTTGTTATTTCAACACAGCTAAATTCTCCATATTTACTGAGTTATTTTAGAAGTCCATTTTTTGTTGATTATGCAATTAAGTGTTCATATGGGGTAAAAATGCCTAGACTTGGTACGACAGATGGTAAACTTGCTATCATCCCCCTCCCACCACTTGAAGAACAAAAACGTATAGTGGCAAAAGTCGACGAGCTTATGGCTTTGTGTAGTGAGTTGAAAACAATAAAATAAAGTGAGGTTTATATGAATTTTTCAAAATTAAATTATCCTGAAAATGAACAAAATCGTTTAAATGAGTTGAATGAATTATTTACCCAATGGTATAAAACAGCAAAAAACATTCCAAATCAAGATAGCGAAATAGCAGATCGTATTGTTTGGGATGGCTTTTATCCATATTTTGATAATCAAAAATGCAAAATTTTATTTATTGGAAGAGAAGCTTATGGAGTAGAGGGATCTAATTATATTGATATTATTCATGATGCCCTTAAAGAAAATAAGGTAGCAAACAAGCATATTAATCAATTTGCTTTTTATCGCAGAATGTTTTATTTGGCTTATGGACTGAATAATAATTGTTGTGACTGGGAAGAAATTCCATACCCTACAGAATTGACAAAAGATTTTGCCACAAAAGATGGATTAAGTTATGCTATCATGAACATTTCAAAATTCAGTAATGAATCGGAAAACTGGCAAGCAGATAAAAACCTAATCAACCAATTTGTTACCATGTTTTCAGATGATAATTATAATTTTTTCAAAAAAGAAATTGAAATTATAAATCCTGATATTATTTTTACCATGAATTTGGATAATTACCTTGATGTGCTTGGACATATGGAATCCATAGAACGAACCCCAAATGTGAATTTTTATAAATACTCTTTGGCAGAAAAAACAATTTTACTTGCAGATACATACCACTTTTCAGCAATAAAAAAAGAAAGAACAACTTTTTATGATGATATTATTGCAGGAATTAAAAAACATTCAGATTTATGTTCATAATTTTATTTTTAGCCAAGCATATTTTTGTTGTTTTTATTGAGAGGGTAATTATATGAACTATCAAGAATTATTTGGAATAAACCATAAGGTCGCAGAGAATTTAAATACATATTTGGAAAATAGTTTTTCTGAATTTGCAATACTTTTAAAAGGTGACTGGGGCTGTGGTAAAACTTTTTTTATAAAATCATTTATGGAAAACTTTTCTAAAGAAAATCAAATTGAACGAACTGTAAACAATAAACAAAAAAGAGTAACACCAACATTTTGCTATATTAGCTTATTTGGATTAAAAGAACTTTCAGAGGTTGATAGTGCAATTTTAGCTGAAGCTATGCCTATATTTCATTCTGGAGCCAGTAAGAAATTTGGTAGGCTTGGGAGTAGAGTTCTTGATTTATTCGGTAAATTAATTCCTATGGGAGATGATATTAAAGAATATGGTGAAAAAATAACAACTTTTTTTGTTGAACAATTTAATAAACTACCTGATAATTTAGTTCTTGTTTTAGATGATATTGAAAGATCAAGTATTGAAATTACAGATGTTTTAGGTTACTGTAATAATTTATTGACTACAAACAAAGCAAAAATTATTTTGTTGGCAGATGAAAGCAAGTTTTCAGATCATGATAAAGATTATAAGAATTTTAAAGAAAAAATAATTGGTAAAACATTAATTATAGAAAGTGATCCAAAACACGTTTTTGAAACGACTGTTGAAAAATTCAAAATTAAAGAGTTACAAGAAGTCATAAATAATTATAAAGATGAGTTGTTATTATGTTATCAAATCGAAAACTATAAAAATTTAAGAGTATTGCAGTATTTTTTATATGAAGCTGAGATATTTTTATCATTATTTAACGAAAAAGAGAAAAAAAATAATAATACCATAATACTAAGCTTACTTAAGGCTTTATTCTATATAACATTTATGAAGCATGTCGATAATATAACTTTTAAAGATATTCAAATGGTTAGTTCTTTTCAGATAAGAAAAGGAATGGGCTTACCTGAAAAAGATGATAATACAACAAGTTTGCCTAATAAAGCAAGCCATTATTCAAATTTATTATTTGGAGCTTCAACTAATTGGGATAAATATTATTGGGATGAAAATATATATGATATAATTATTAATGACTATATATTAGAACACGAAGATATTCAAAAAAATGAGGAAATAAACTTTAATCAATGGAACTGTACTCATTCAGAGTTATTAGAAAAAGATAAAATAATTAATGAAAAATTATCACAAAAAAAGTATACTAAAGTCAATGATATTTTAAAAATTGCAAGAACAAAATTTTTTCTTGTTCAGGAAAAAATAATAGATATAAACTATTCAGATATAGCTGAAAATATAATAAGTTATATAAAGAAAACAGATTTTGAAAAAGAAGAAAAAAACAATAAGGATGGTAGTAAATATGATTTTGAAAAAGAAGCAAAATTTAGAGCTTATTATGATAATGAAAATTTTAAAAAAATATTAAATGCTTTGGTTGATAAAGTAAATCAACAAAATAATAATAATTCAAAAGAATTAATAAAACAATTTTTAGAAAAATTGAATGATTATGATACACTTTCTAAATCCATAGGAACTTATATTAATCAAAAATCACCATTCTACATTTATGATATTCCACCAAAAGAATTTTTAAACGCTTTTATCCCATGTTCTAAAAAAAGTGATATTATTTACAAACTAGATTTAATATGGACAAGGTATGCTCACCAAGAAGATAATTGTAAAATCTGTGATTGGTGGAAAGAATTATATAAAAATTTCAATGAACATAAAGTTGATAATGATAACAATTGGGACTATAGTTTAACTGAAAAACTTCTAAAAGAGATTAATTTAATAACACATAAAAATCCTTTTGTAGTGCAAGATGATTCTACTTTAGAAAATTAGTTTAACCAGTTCTAAAAAATTTTATTTAGCAATATGTACTACTTTTTTCTTTCGTAAAAACATATATTTCAAATTTATAGAATATAAAAATAAATTCAGGAGTAAAAATGAGCATTACCAAATTTATAGCAAGAAATTATAAAGCTTTTACAAATGTGACTTTTGATTTCCATCCACGACTTAATATACTTATAGGTGAAAATGGTTCGGGAAAATCTAGTATTTTAGAAGCAATATATTTTTATATTACTCAATATATATATCAGTCAAGACCACGTATAAACAATTCATCAAAGGATGAAAAAATGTTGTGGGTACGTAAAGGAACAGAAGAGGCTAATTTTATTTTTGAAAGCACTTATAATAGTATTGATTTTACACTCAAAAATGATGGAACGTTAAAAGATAAGAAAAGCAGAACTGCAAATGATCTTTTTACAAATAGAAATATGTTGGAAGAACAAATTGTTTTATATGCTTATTATTCTACACAACGCATGGAAAATAAAGGTAAAGCTTCTGTCAGTATTAACAGTATGAAATATATTGAAATAATAAATAAAAAATCTCTTGTTCGACCTGTAGAAGATATGACATATTTGAACTTTCTCTTATGGTTTAGACTTCGTGAAGATATTGAAAATGAAAGAAAAAGAGATCATAAAAACTATATAGATCCAGAACTTGATAATGTAAAAAAAGCTATCAGAGTCTTTTTAGATATTTATGATATGCGTGTCTTTAGAAATCCTGATAAATTTTGTATAAAGCAGGGTGAAATTTGGTGGGATATTAAACAATTATCCGATGGCGAACAAGGGATAATTTGTCTTATTGGCGACATTGCAAGGCGTTTAGCCATTGCAAACCCAAACAATATAGAATCAAATCAAGGTGAAGGAGTTATATTAATCGACGAAATAGAACTACACCTCCACCCCAAATGGCAACGCAAGATTATTCCAAGCCTTTTGGAAACTTTTCCCAATTGTCAATTTATTATAACTACCCACTCCCCTCAAGTTCTTGGAGAAGTGACAGATTGTGAAATGGTTTGGATTTTGGACAAGGATAATCCACCCTATCACCCTGAAAGGCTATATGGGCTTGATTCCAATGAAATTCTTACTGAAATAATGGATACAGATGAAAGACCTAAGCTTATTGATAAGGCTCTTGAAGAAATTGAAACACTTATAGATGATGAAAAATATGCCCAAGCAAGATCAAAAATTGAAGAATTAGCTCAAAAAACTAAGGATATTCCTGCCTTATACGGCTTAAATGCTCTACTTACCATGAATGGTGAAGAGCAAGCCAAGCTTGAAAAAGAGTAGGTTAAGATGTTAAATATTATTGCTCCACCAACTATTCAGTGGACACAAATGACTATAAAAACACATAACTATTTGAATTTACATATTCAAACATAAATGTTTGTCCATTATTTACTTGGGGGAGCAATATAAAAGAAAGACCAAATGCTTCTTCTGCATATTCAGTGCATTGCCAACAAAATAATGCCAATTATAATAATCTTTCCAAAGAAGCCAGAACTACTCTTCAAGATAGCTTATTAAAGGAACAAGGATATTTATGTGCTTACTGTATGCGAAGAATTACAAAAGAAAATATGAAAATTGAGCATTTTATCAGCCAAGATTTCATAAAAAACAATTCTGATGTTACAATTACTGACCTTGATTATAATAATTTATTGGCTTGTTGCCAAGGAAATGAAGGCAAAACTCCAAAAGAACAACATTGCGACACAAAAAAAGCTAATCATAATCTGTCTAAAAATCCTGCAAACCTCAATCATAATGTCCAAGGTAGCATAACTTATAAAAATTCGGGGAAAATTGGTTCTAATGATGAGGTTTTTAATGATGAAATTAATAAAATACTAAATCTGAACCTTGCATACCTTGAAAATAATCGAAAAGCTATTCTTTTAATAGTTCAGAATGAACTAAAAAAATATGACGGCTCTGTACCGGTTGCAAAATTAAGGGAATATCTCACAAGCTGGAAACAAAAGGACAAAAATAATAAATTACCAGAATATGCAGGAGTAGCAATTTCTTATTTAACCAAAAGGCTGAGAGCTAGTTAAAAAAGTTGACATGGTAGTGTTCCAGATTTTTTGTGTTTTCATAAACTTCACGCCTACCTCTTTTATCGACGCCAATGACTGTTACAACATCAATTTAAAAATTAATGTTGTAACAATTTGATATTATTTCACATTTTTATTTTAAACCACCGGAGCTTACAGCTTGAACAAGGACTTAAAAAGTAATCTCCAAATCCTTGTTCATGTTAGTTTTTACAATATAAAATCGAGTTATAATCCAGCTTTTATTTCAGCTTTTATTTCAGCCTTTGTTTTAGCCAATTGATGAAGCTTGTTTTTTCATAACCAACTTTTGAACCTATCTTTATCTTTGGTGGTCCTTCACCAAGTGAATCAAGGTTTGAAAGTGTTTTGGGTGAAATAAGTCCACCTATGGCTTTTGAGGCTGTTTGTCTTGTGAATATGGCAGGCAAGCTTTCTTCCAAGTCTTTTAAAATTGGTTTAGAATTTGTGTCTTGTATGTATGGGTTTTTATTATAATTTTCATTTTGATAGTTATAATTTAAATAATAATTATCCATAGTTATCTTCCTTGTTTCTTATTTTTATAATGATTGATAAGTTCATTGGCTTCAAAACTATTTAGCTCTGCTATGGACTTGTTAAAGCGTTTACTTACATCTTGTTCAAGTATGTCTTGACTTTTAGTCATACTTTTTAAATAATTTATTTGACCCTCTGAAATTGACTTATTGATGCTGTGATTGTAGGTTTTGGGTGCAAATTGATTATTTGTTTCAACTGACGAAAAATGCCTGTCATTTGCCAGTGAATTATCTGTTTTTTCAGTGTAATTTTGCCTATTGTGGGTGGTAATACTTGCAGTCATATTTTGAACATTTTCTAAAGCAACTTTATTTGCTTCGTCAATTAGATTTTTAAAATTAGATTTGTCATTGCCCGTTGCAATACCAAAGGTTTTAGATTTACAATCAGAAGAAGATAGTTCAGCCTCTACAATGGCTGTGAAGTTGTTATCCTTAGATGGAAATTGATTAATGCTTGTTGCAATATAATTTTGATTTAAATTAGTCATGAGAAAACTCCTATTATTATTTTATCCAGAACCTGAATAATGATTATTTAGGTTGATCCGGGTTTTACATATAATAGGAGTTTTTTTTTATAAAAAAGGTCATCGTGAAAAATGACCTTTTTATTATTTAATTTGATTATAATAATTTTATTCTATATCAGTATCACTTGAACATTGTTTACTATTTTCCAATATTCCCTCAATTTTTTGTAGTTGTTCAAACAAATGTGTAATATCACTTTTTACTAATTCTTTATCATTATGGTTTATACTTTCCCATTCATTATCGAGAATATTTTTTATTTGAGTTAAAGATGATTTAATAACTTTTTTTATTTCGGTATATGTAATTACTTTGGCTTGATTAGCATCTTTCTCATTTTTTCTATATGCAGAAACAGTTATTTTTCCATCTTTAAGTTTATCCCATACTTCTTTTTGTTTTTCACTATCTTTTCGCTTAGCTGCTGCAACAAGAGCCCATTGAGTTGTATCTGGTCTAATTCGAGCTTCATTGCGTATTTCAACAGATAATTTATTAATTGATAAAATTTCACTAACTAAGTTAGAACTTTTGCCAATGATTTTACCTAAATCTTCTTGTGAAAAATCATTATTATCTTGTATTCTTTTTAATCCTTCGGCTAGCTCTATATGATTTAAGTTTTCTCGTTGAATATTTTCGATTAAAGTTAGCTCTGCTTCATGTTCTGTGATTAACACAACTTTAAATTTATTTTCGTCAAATGTTTCTTTTGAAATTTGATTATTTTCATCATTTTTATTTTCTTCAATTATTTCTGATATAGCTCTAAACCTACGCTCACCTGAAACTATAACATATTTATCATCATTATTTTTAGAAACAGATATAGGGTGTAAAAGTCCATAATTACGAATCGATTCTTTTAAACTTTTTAACGATTCTTCATCAAAATATTTTCTGGGTTGATTTTGATTGGGAATAATTTTATTAAATTCTATTTCTATCAATTCCATAGATTAACTCCTTGGTAGAATAAATGTTATTAAAAAACAGTATAAAACATTGAATAATTAAAACAGAATATTACAATAAAAACTCGGTTAACCGAAGTTATAAATTGATAATTTTATCTTCATCAAAGTATATTTAAAATAATGTATATCATATCAGTACTATTTTTCCGCAAAAAGTCAACATCTTTGAAATATTAATTTTTTGGTACTCTGGTTCCCAATATAGACCATGAACCTTTTGCTTGTTTATCCTTACCTCTTTCCTTTGCAAGATAGCTTGCCTGATAAGAACAAGCATTTATTTGATCTTGAAAGTCATTGCTATTCCTATTTATCATCATACCATTTCCACCATTTTTATCGAAATGGTTTACCAAACCTAACTGATCTGACTTTATAGCTTGTTGCCACTGATGCTCAGCTTCTTGAAGTAATGGATAGTAGTTTCGTTTTGCATTACCATTGACAAGTAAAACCACATGATAGTGTGGATGTAGACTATTATGATATTCTTCAACAGTGATAAAGCGTGGATCAATCAAATGACCACCAACAATTCGTTCACGATCAAGCTTACGCTTAAAGTTGTAATGAAAGTCTGAAATATGTTCTCTATTTGGAATGATGTTTTCATCTGCCGGATAACGTAAGTCAAAGCGAACCTGTAACACTTTGCTGTGTTTGTTAATCATATCTTGTAAATGAGCATGATACCTATTTAAAATGTCTGTACGACATGCTAATCCTTTATCTTCATTGGTGTTGATGGAAAGGTTATTATAATGTGTATCAGTCGTGGTGTTAGCTCTATTTAATGAATTAAACTTAGACATGGGAATATCCTTTTGGTAAATGGTTTATTAAAAAAATAAAGACTGATGGTTTGGAGTATTAGTCTTTAATGTCTTTATTGCCTATGGTATAATTATATTATGTTTAATTTTATGCAGATGTGTTGACTATTATTATTGTGTAAGTATTAGAGTTGTTAAGATGACATATTGTTAAAATTAAATATGTTTAATATATTATTAAAGTTATAATCAAAAACCTAGATAATAAGAAGTCAAATGCATAGGCTACGCCATAACGCTTAAGGTTAAAGATCCGGAGCATGGTATTAATTTTACATATTATATTTGGCGGAAAAACTTTATTTAAGATGGTCACGAATATGACTATTTTTAATCAAAAAATAGCCTTTTTGTGATACCCTCCGGAAAGGCTGGAATACTGGAAAATGAAGTTAACATGATGATATTATAGTAAAAAAAAATTCCAGAATTTAAAAAAAATTCTGGAATTTTCTAACATTTTATTTTAGCCTTTTAACCTCTTGTGCTTCTATTTTTAGTTCATTTAATGTCATTTTTTGGTATATTTCAAACTGGGTTTTGTCACTTTCATCCAAATTAATTTCTGAAATTTTTTTAATCCAACTATAAATAGTTGAATCACCAAGATTTAGAAGTGGTGCTATATCTGGTTTTAACATCTAATTTATGCTTTTCTTTAAGAAGATATGCAATTATTTTACGCTTATGTTCATTATTAGCTTCATGAATTGGTTGTTTTGATTCACATAGTTCAAAATAAAATTTATCATCATTTTCAAAAACTGGTTTTATCAATATAGGGTAACAATCTTCATCTTTAAGATGACGAGCTGTGGGAAAAGACACTTCTATATTATTATCTTTTTGCCTACTGAGCTTAATGCATAAATCAGCACTTCGTAATTTATCATGTCCACCTTGAAGCTCTCCTTCACGGTTTGTGTGATCAACTATAATAAAAGTTTTCCCTTTATTTTTCCAAGGAGTCATCCAATTAATAAATTCTGTTGGTTTTATTGGGTTTGAAGTTAAACTATAATAACAATCAAAAATTATGATGTCATAATCAGAAATCATTTTATCCAGTTGTTCTTGCCAAAGTGGGTCAAGAATATCTATCCGACCAGTTGGATTGTTTGAAGAACGAACCAGTATGGGAGTAAATTTAATCCCATCTTGGTAGTCTAATCCTTTTAATTCCATCGCACAATATTTATGAAAAAAATGTTCTTTCATTTCGCTATCAACATATAAAACTGATAAATTTTGACTGGCTTTAAATTTATCAAAAAGTGTTCCACCATAACTAAGAGTATGAGCCAATATTCTTGTAAACCAACTTTTGAATGACTTTTCCATTCCATAAATCCATATCTCGTCACCTTGAAATATTAAAGAGTTTATATACGGTGAAGGAATATTAAAATTTCCGGAATTTGAAGAGATAAGGGAACTTAATTGGAATTTATTTTCGGTGTTAACTGGAAGTGATAAGATTTTTTTTTCAGGCTTTACTTCGTCTATTTGAAGCCATTCCAATTTGCCATTTTTAAATTTGCATAGATTAAAAGTCAAACAACACTTTCCGTCTTTTGTTTGAACCCAAACATCGACTTTTATCCAAAAACCATACCAAGTTGTAAAAGAATATTCAGGGTTATAAAAACTCAAAATATCATAAAATATAGCTGGGAATATAACATCACGAAGTGGTTTACTTTCAAAAGTATACTGATTTTTTGTTAGCTTATTAGTAACTAAGTGATCATAAATCATCTCAATACTATCAACAAAATTTTTGCCAGTAATAAAAACATAGTAAGACACTATATCATTTCCACCATAAAAACAATTATCTACTTTAAGTATTGATTCCCAATTTATACCTGTTTCATCCATATATCTTAAGTATGTGTTATTATAGAATTTATTTTCTAGAGCACAATCAAACATAGATTTATATAATTGTTTTAATGCAGCACCTTTGACAGATAAAATTTTGAAAAGTTTTTTTAATTGTTCCTCTGTAAGGTGTTTTCCTTCATTTTTCACCAATTCTTTTAAAAAATTAACACATATTTTTAAATGAATTGGAGTGTATATTGAATCTGGAAAAACTGAATTTCTAGAAGAATATGATCCTTGATTTTCAATATATCTCCAACTTGGATTTTCAATATAAGTCTCTCTTGGAAGTTCAAAATTTGGGTACGAAAAAAAATTATGTTGTGGCTGAAAAACTTGAGGAGGCTCAAAATTATTATATGAACTAGGAAAAAAATTTCCAGAATAATTTTTTTCGATAGAATTACACTTTGGCTCATATTTACCATTTTTATATTCATAATCAATTACTTGTTGATTGTGAGTTGATTGATTAGAATAATGATTGATTTCATCATTTTTTAAATCATCATAATCATCTTCATCTTCTTCCCATTCATCATCGTCAAGTAAATCATCTTCCCACTCATCAGTATCTAAGCTATCATCTTCCAAACCATCAAACCCATTATTAGTATTTACTTTTTTATTAAAATTTAAATATTCATCAGCTATATTTTTATATGTGGAATCTTTTTTATTTTCAAAAGTATTTGCAAAACTCATAAAAACCTCAATATGTTTAAAATGTTTCTTTAAGTAAAATATGCTTGTCAAATGATAAAAATATTTTACTTAAAATTGCAGAAATTACATTGGCTTCATTTGTTCTCTTAAAAAATCGCTTTTAATTTTTTCAGAAAAACACATTAACTTTAAAATCCATTCATTAATTGCAAAAAAATTTATTTACTCTGTATCCTGCAAAATAAAATCTTATAAGTCAGACAGCAGGGGCTTAGCCCCTGCCGGTTTAAAATTTAATTGTCCAAATTGACTTTGTGCTTATTCATGAATTCTTCAATTTCACGCAATAGATATCTGACAGACCGTCCAACTTTATAATAGGGAATCCCTCTACTGTAAAACCTTTGCTTTTGTAAGCTTGACAATGAAAAACCTGTAATTGCTGCTACTTGTTTTTCTGTTAAAAACTGTGTATTTAAATTCTCAAGCATTAAAATTTCCTCCATACAACGTATAATTATATTTTAAATAATTCCAAAAACGTACATTAATTTTTTGTAATTGATTAAATTTTTCAATTAATGTATAGTGTAATATCTCTAAAAATCTTGGAAAAGTCAATGTATTTTGATGTTGCAGCCTTGTTACTTTTTCACTGTAACACACTAATTATACATGTTTTTTCTCAGTCAGATGTTGCTAATTTTGGCAACATCTGATCTTCATAAATTTAAGGGAGAAAAATCAATGAAAAAATTTGAAACCGGAGAAGATATTAATAAAAGAACTGATTTAAAGCCACTTGCTCAGGCTTTAGGATTGGCTGGAAATGTTTACCATCATACGCATAATCAAAAGATCTTTCATGCATCAAATTTAGAAAAAAAATTTGATTATGATTATTGTATTGATGAACTTGTATATACGGTTGACAGAGACTGTTTTTTGATAACAATTTCAGATGATATGTTTGAATATTTTGATATTATGGTTGAAGGCTATCAAATTTTTTTCTGCCATACTGCTCAAGACTGTCAAAATTCAAATTATTATGATCATGAAAATCTGAAAAGTAAAGCTTTGGATGGCAAAAATACTTTTCTTTTGCCTGTTCACAAAGATCCTTCTTCGCCACATATTGAGATAGTTTTTAAATTTAAAATTGAAAAAACACCGGAAATTAGAGAGATAGTACCTCGTGAACTAAATTTTATATGCTATTATGAGCTTTCTGGAAAAGAAATTTCAGAAGAATTATTTGATAATGATATAAGAAAAATAAACCATGTTAAAGATATTTTTACATTATTTAGCATACCTATCGATTTTGATAATAAAAATTTCACTTTTAATCCCAAAGAATGGAAAATAAATCTAGAAAATATAATAAAAAAAATTGATTTTAGGTATTCAAATTTGCAAGCTGCGATCGATGCACAGGATTATAAGAAAGCACCGTGGTATTATCATGAAATTAAATTTCAGCGTATTTCTATTGAATATAATAAAATTATTGATTTCTACAATACTATTAATAAAATTTTACAAATTTATTCCAATTCAAATGACTCAAATGTCTTAGCCAAAAAAGACATAAAAAACATATTGCAATCAGCATATCAAAATTTATACTTAGTATGCTCTAATATTGGACATATAGAAACTGAAAAATTTTTACCTAATTATTTAAATTCAAAAGAAATAAAATTTCAAATTGATATTGAAAAAAATAATATAAAATATGCTCTAATAACAAATACTAAAAACCCCATTCAAAAAATAAGAGATATAAAATTTTTGCTTGGAAATGAATTTGGTAACTCTAAAACTGATCCTATAAAATATGCTGAAAGAACCTTATTTCTTTGGAAAAATAAAGCTGAATATTTTTTGCAAACATCAGATGAAATAAAAAGTATTCAATACTTAGAGTATGAAGAAGAATATTTTGAATTTGATGAAAATTTATTTATTAATTTGCACTATTATCAAAGCCCAAATGAAGGTAAAGATAGGTACATGGAAATATTAAAAAAATATAGATATGATGCTTTAGCTGTAGATAATTTATTAAAAAGCCAAGAATCCATAAAACTTTCAACTGAAGATGATATACGACAAGAATTAAAAAAAATCTATGAAAACTTACTAAACCCTCCTGATTTTAATGGAATAGATAAAATAAATGATGGTATTAAAATCTATATTGGAAAATTAAATGGATTAACTCATGAAGAGGCTTATGAAAATGTTTTTGATAAAGTTTGTAACGATAAAAGAACTCAAGCAAATAGGTTATTACATCAATTAGAAGAACATGTAAACAGAAAAAATTATCCGTATCTTAACGTAAATGATTCAAGATCTAAAATTTCTGAAGAAGAACTAAAGAGGGTAAGAAATGAAATTATAACTTATTATAAACAAAGATGAATTTATATAAATTAAAATACTTTCCAAAATTTAGAAAACTTTAACTACTATAAAAAAATAAAAATATTAATGATTTTTTTCATTTTCTTGCTTTGTATTTCAGCCAAAAGGTTGGAACCGAGGTTGGAACGCTTTAAACAAAAAAAGGAGCTAGAAGATTTTTTACTTCTAACTCCTTGAAATATCTGGTCGGGATGAGAGGATTTGAACCTCCGACCCCTTGAACCCCATTCAAGTGCGCTCCCAGGCTGCGCTACATCCCGACAAAAAAACCGATTTAGAATCGGCTCAAAAAAAGTGGAGCCCATGAGCAGGATTGAACTGCTGACCTCATCCTTACCAAGGATGCACTCTACCTACTGAGCTACATGGGCATTTGAATTAATGCATTTCTTATGTATCTAAACAGTAAGCATAAGTCAAGTAAAAAATTTAATAAAAAAATTATCCATCACGTCATTTCAATTTATGAAGTAGGTTGATGGTTGCCTATAATTTTTATTTCGTTAAGCAAAAATCATAATTCTTTTATATATCATACAAAAAAGAAACAAAAGCGGCGTCAATTGCGAGGATGAAGCCATTAAGGAAACCTCTGCACAATTCATTGTGCAAAGGTTTCATGGAGTGTTTACACCGTAAA
>CAYJGE010000012.1:0-33414 GCA_964369835.1 uncultured Mailhella sp. | reverse complement strand
AGCATAATGAAAAATAAAAGTTATGAAAAGATGGGGCTTATTGGATGGTTACTTTGAAGCACCAATCACCCAATTGAAATTACTTTTAAATCGAACAAGCTCTCTCTCATTTTTTATATCATGCACACGGTATTCTAAAGAGCCATCTTTTAATAAATAATTGTTATAATTAAGCATATTTTTTGAAACAAGTTCAGCAACCATTTCTTTTTCTTTTTCAACCATTAAGTCTTGTATGACTGCAATTCCTTTGTTTTCCAACTTTTCTAAATCGTCTTTTTTTGTCGAATACGGTAAAATATCTGTAAATTCAATGCCAATTTGTTTAAGTCTTGGGTCTTCATTGACTTTATTCTTAATATTTTGAAAACACAAATTTCTATCAGCCCAGTCATCAATACGAGCAACTTCAGGAAGTGTTATAACAAGTCTTCTTTTAAAATTATGAAATTTCATCTTTTTATTTTCACGTCTAAGACATCCTACTCCTACTTGTCCTGCAATGACAGGATAAACTCTATCTCTATAAGATAAATCATCAACTTTAAATGTACGTCTGGAACCGTCAAGAAAAAAAGTAAAGCAAGGTCTAAGTTCTGCCAATTTTTTGGAAAGAGACTCTAAGTTTATTGGTTTTGTATGTCTAACTGTTTCGCCATATTCTTTCCATGTGATTTGTTGATTATCATCATAGTTAAATGATGGCATATCAATACTATCAAAACTATATTTAAATGTTTTAAAACTTTTTCCATTTGTTTCTACGGCTATTTTAGATAGTATGTCACTCATAAAAATTTCTCCAATATGGTTTGATACTAGAAATTTTAAATATGTTTGGAACTTTTATTTTCAATGTGCTGAACATTTTTATCATCAATAAGAAGTTTCATTTGAGCAATTGCTATCGTATTAAGTTTTTTGAGTCGTTCGCCTTGAGACAAAGATTCTTGAATAAAAATAGCATTAAGGTTTTCAAGATTTGCTAAGCATACTAGTTGGGCTACATTTGCGTAGTCTCTAATATTTCCCTTTAATTCAGGATTATTAGTACGCCATTCTTTAGCTGTAAAACCAAAAAGAGCAACATTTAGAATGTCTGCTTCACTTGCATAAATACAAGCTATTTGTTGAGGTGAAATCTGGCTTGGAATGAGATTTTCTTTAATGGCATCTGTATGTATTCTATAATTTATTTTTACCAAATTGCGTTTTATATCCCAACCAAGTTGTTTATGTTCTTCTTCCTTAAGTCTTTCAAATTCTTTAATTAAATATAGTTTAAAGTGTGGTGAGACCCATGAGGCGAATTCAAAGGCTATATCTTTATGTGCGTACGTTCCACCATATCTTCCAGCTTTTGCAAGTATACCTTTGGAATTTGTTTTTTCCACCCATTGTTTTACGGAAAGAGTAAAACGATTTAATCCAGCCTCGTTTTTAATTCCCTCGAATTCGGGGGAATTAAAATCTGGATTATATATTTCTTCCCATATTCCCAAAAATTCAATGGTATTTTTATTGCGTAGCCATTTCTCAATGAGTGATAATCCATTTTCAATAGTTTTAACCATATCAGTCAAAGAAATATAGTCTTTTTCATTAAAACTAACTACAGAAATAGAAACGCCATCAACATCAATTTTTGACATAATTTATCCCTCTGTTTTTCTACAATCACCATAGTTTTATAATAAAATATATAAATGTGCAAATACAAATTTGATGCAAGATTTTGGTTCATTTTAGCAGATACCTAGTAAGCATACTGCACTTTGTAACTATAATTTAAAATTTTTAAAAGCTATTGAAAAGAAAAAAATACATATTAAAAAAATCGCAATAATCAAGCTTGATGGCCATACGAGTAAGCTTATTTGTAATAAAGTTATTTTTGTAGTGTACGCTCTATTTTTTCTGTAAATAGTAGTTATCACAGAAATTCCTATAAATATACCAAAAATCAAATACATTTTAATATCCAAGAACTCTATTTATTTCACGCAAAAGAGCATATCCAGAATATTTAATTGATAGTGTATTTATAGTATCACTTTTTCGTATGTTACACTTTGCACACAAAACTTGTAGGTTAGTTAATGCATTTGTACCACCTAAACTTTGAGGCACAATATGGTCAATATGTACTTCACGAGCTTTATTTCGATTGATTTTCTTTCCGCACGCTTTACACAAATATTGTGGGCCGGGGTAATGGTTAAAGTAAATTTTCCTGTAATCATTCCCAACAAAAAAATTTACAATTTTTTGTAAGTCATCATAAAATCCCATACAACTCCTAAAATATAACATTTATTTTATGGGGATTATATCCCCTTACACAACAAGACTATAACCCCCATACTTAGAAAAAGTCAATCATAAAAGCTAGTAAAAAGGTGCAGTAATGATTATTTTTGATAATTTATGGATTGTAATGAAAGAAAAAGGCGTTAGCACTTATCAGTTGCGTGAGAAGTGTGGTATTGATTCAAAAACGATCCGTCGCTTGAAAGCTAATGAAAATATGGAAACTAAGACCTTGAGTAAACTTTGCAAAGTTTTAGATTGTAAACTTGAAGATATTGCTAGATATGTGGATGAAGTTTCAAATCTTTAAAACAAGCTATATGAGGTTTATTAAACTATAGTATTGTAATATTTACTTTAATCTATAATTATTTTTTATACTGGTCGCCAAGGCTTTTATGGATTTACTTGCGAGGTTTATGCAAGAAATTCATGAAAATGTAGGCGAAATCGCAAAGCGAAATGGTTTTATGGTAGTTTGTGATGTTTGGTTGGTTAGCGTGATAGGGTGGGCTTGTCATTGGTGAGGTATTTTTCTTTAGTTTTATTATGGAATTTCAGTTCTTTGTAAGATTTTACAATTTCTGCACCTTTATCATTATGATGGACGTACTTACCTTCATCGATTATTTTTTCTCCGTTTTCAAAGGTAAAAACTATGCTTCCATTTCTAGTTAGGTGATAGTTGAATTTTTCATTGGTGGCTATTTGCATTAGGGCAATGGCAGTTAGGATTTTTTTTGATTTGTGGCTTTTATCTGTGGACAGTATGTTTTCCTTGATTTGGGTTTGTTCTAGATTTTGTTTTAGGTTTAATAGCTTTTTTTCATAATGTTCAGCATTTATAGCTTCGTTTGGAAGATTATTTTTAAGGTTTTCTATAATTGTAGAGCTTTGCTTTTTTTGCAGAATTTTTAAGGCATTTTCATTGCCATTTAGGGCTTTGTTTTTCAAAAACTCAATCCAGTTTGAGTTTTCAAGAGGTATTGCTTGGCGTATTTGGTTGATTTCCATGCTTTCCCTTAGTTTTGCTCTTTTCAGTAAATCAAATCTATTCTTACGACTGATTGCAAGTCCGGTAATTCTGACTTTTTCCCTATACCATTTTTCTTTTATGTTTTCTATTTCTACCATTCTGCTTTCTTTGACAAATTCTTTCCAGAGTTCATTTGAGAAATCAGTCTGTAAAGGTTTTTTCTTATACCAATCTTTTGCTTTATAATTGCCTTTAATTGGAGTATATGCTCCAAAGCGTTCAGTCATTTTATTAAAGGAAATTTCCTTATCAAAGGAACTAGCTTTAATGCTTTGCTTGCCCTTATGGTTTTTGATTGCCAAGCCATTTGCCCTTTGTTTTATTTCAAGTCCGTACAGGGCAAAAGCATGATGGACATCTTCCCATGTTTTACTTTTGTCAATCAATTCCATTAACTTGTCATGTCTATCCATTAAATACCGTTCAAAGCTTTCTTCGCCGGTTAAACTTTCCTTGGTGGCTGATTGAGCTGATACTTTTAGGGTATTGGTAGTACTATCACGCCCATTATCAATGGAAAGATTATATTTTTTCTCAAGTTTCCGGCAGAGTTTGTCACGTTTGTAATAATCTCCGAATGGTTCGTATCTACGATAGCTTGTAGGGTGAATGAGATTATAGGCAATGTGCAAATGCAAATTATTTGTATTGGTATGCACACCACAATGCCTTTGATGTTCGGATAAACCAAGAGTTTTGGCAAAGTCTTCTTCTATGACCTTAAAATCTTCTAGCGTTAATTTTTCTTCATCTTCCATGCGAAAACTTACCACCAAATGATAGGTTTTTTCTTTGCCTGTGCGTTTATTCATCTTTTGGGTGTCCTCGACTTCCTGTATTCCAAAGCCATAAGCATCAACATCATCAGAAAAGCTTGTTCCTGCACACCAAGAATATAGGCATTTTTCACCTTTATGACTTGCGTCCGCAATATATTTTGCCAAGCGTTTATAATCATCATTTTCCGGTTTACACGCTACTTTTTTGCTAATCATAATGCCTTGATTTTTCCTTTGAGTTCTCTTTGAAGTAGTTCCAATTCTCTAAGTAAAAGCCTTACCCTTTGTGGTTCATTGTTTTCTGAAAGTGCAAGTTTATATAAACCTCCAAGCCTACCTAAATCAGCATGAAATTTCAATAAATCAAGACGTGTTCTACAATCTTCTACGCTTTCAACCTTATAGCCAAGGCAAACATTTCTGGCAAAGGTAGAAATGGACAAGCCGGATTGCTCGCTTGATTTAATTATTTCTTGGTATTCCTCGTCTGTCAGATAGACACACATCATATTTTTGCGTTTTCTTTTTTCTTTTTGCATTTTTCCTACCGTTGAGCTTTAGCGAATAAGGCAAACCCCGAATGGGGCAGGATATAAAGTCAGGTTTTTTTGTACCTGTACTTTATCTGTCCTGCCTTTTGATTTTCATATAATTCAGCATAATTAATAATCCGATGTCAGAAAGTAAGATACTTTACAGTATATTATCGTAGAATATCCTAGATGATGACAGACTATGCTTTTTGATTGATTTCTTAATATTTGTATATTGGTTTATTGAAAATTACTATAAATTATTCTAAAATACACTATAATATTATCCTTTATATTGTTTTTTTGTGAATTAGGCTTTTTTACTCTACCAGTCATGTGATTTATCAGCTAATTTGTCTTTTTCCTAGTTTTTTAATGATTTTCTAGTAAAAACTATTAAAAATGCCACTCCCCAGACCTAATTCCTTTTGCTAAATAGTAATGAACACATTCTTTTGTGTCCAAAAAACTATTTATAAGGAGTGCTTATGTACGTTTTATCAAAGCAACAGGAAAAAATTGTGGAATTAGCGTGTCAGGGGAAAGTCTTTGAAGGAAATTGCCAAGGGACTTTTCATTGCTGAAAGTACAGTGAATTTTCATCTCACTGCGATAAGAAAAAAAGTTGGTGCTAACAATACAATAGAAATGTTGTACTTGCTATGTCAAACTTCAGAAAATGCTATTTCAAATTTTAACCTTACATCGAGAAATAAAGATATTTTTCAGTTGTTTATTCAAGGTTGTACCTACGATGAAATAGGTACTAGGCTTAATATAAGTTATAGCGGTGTTAGACGCCACATGGAAAAAATACTGGTTAAGAATGATTGTGCAAATATTAATGAGCTTATAGGAAAATACTATAATCCTAATAGGTTAAAATCTGAATAACACTTGATCAAAATATACCAAAAGTGCTATTGTTTGCCTAGAGAGGCAAATGGTATAGACGAGACTGATAGTTTAGATAAGCTACAGTAATGAATGGAGTATTCAAATGCCTAGTTTGCGTACAGATAAAGGAAATCAATGGATGGCAAGAGCTATTGTGAATGGCAAGCAAATTGCTTGCAAGCTTTTTCCGGCAGGAAAAAAATATGGCTCATCATGGAAACAGGCTAAAGCTTGGGAGGAAGAACAAAAAGCTACTGCACTAAAAGCCTTTAGGGAAGAACAAGAAGCCATCGTCCTACAAGCCCGAGAGCAAGAAATAATTGCTCAAAGGAAAATAGAGGAAGAGCAACAAGCTCTTGCCCTACAAAAACTCCAAGAAGAGCAAGAATTACTTGCCATTCAAGAGCAGGAAAAAGAGCAAAAAAGGTTGGCTCAAACAAAGAACACTCAAGCCAAGAAATTGAAAAGGCTTATGGATTGGGTAGAAAAATATCTTAAGCATGTGGAACGCACAATGTCTCGCAAAACCCTTGTGGAAAAACAAGCAGTTATGCGAAGCTTGTTAGAGTTTTGTGAGGAAGAGGAAATAAAATCCTTGGAAGCAATTACCTCCGGTATGGCTTATGAATTTTTGTCCCAAATAAAAGATGAACGGAGCAGTAATGTCGCCAATAAATATCGCAAAAATATTTTAGCGGCATGGACATGGGGTATGGATTTCATTGATACATTTCCCCAAACTGTGTCACCATTCCGAAAGGTAAAGCCCTTTGCAGTGACTTTGCAAGACAGGTATGTACCGCCTGAAGAAGATGTGATTAAGGTTTTACAGCAAGCTAGTGGACAAGATTTAGTTTTTCTACTTACCCTCTATTTTACAGGGGCAAGGCGTGGGGAAATTTTTAGACTGACTTGGAGTGATGTAAAACTTGATGAGGGTAAAATCCGTTTGTCTGACAATAAAGCCGGCAATGGGCAAAAAAGGTCTCGGTGGTTACAAATGCACCCCGAACTGATAAAGGCTCTACAGTGGTGGAAAGAAATTCGCCCATGTGAAGTTGAAAATGTGTTTATGCAAACACAATGCAAGTCATATATGGGAAATCCTTATACACAGCGTAGAAATTTTATGAAAAATTTGTGTGATAAAGCAGAAGTAAAACATTTTGGTTTTCATGCAATCAGACATAAAAGTGCGTCCATCACCTTTGTGCAATCCGGTTTGAATGCGGCTCAAATCCTTATGGGGCATTATAGAGCAACAACAACGGATAGATATACTAAAAGTGCCGGACTTTATGCAGACCAGAGTGATATAATTTCAGCCCTTGGCGAAAACGGAATAGGACGAATTGCAGGAAGTTTGCTAAACAAAAATATGACTGCTGAGTGCTATGCTTAAAAATTCAAAATTAAAATTTTTGAAAATGAAATAATTTTATTTTTGATGGAAAGAGGTAAAACAAATCATGGGTAATTTGTTAAAAAAGTATCCCTCAAAAAGATCAGTTTTGAGGGATAATAATAAGTCAAAAATGTAACCGAAATTGTAACCCAACAATTTCAATACAGATATATCTTGTAACTTATTGAAATAATTGGCGTCCCCAAGGGGATTTGAACCCCTGTTGACGGCGTGAAAGAACGTTGTTTGGCGTCTGCATTCCTTATAAATCAACACGTTATAGTGCATAGAAGAGCACTATAATGCATATAAAATCATACTCTCTTGTAACCCTTTTTTGTAACCTTTTTTCCGGTTGCATTTTAAGGTTTCATTCAAATTTATTCCAAAAATATTTCTCTCTGCGTCTTATCAGAGCACCGCCTAATTTTGATCAATTCAATTTAGGGGGACTTTTCTCACGTCCTCAGAAAATCAACTTTAATTTACCAAGCAAATCTGTATGGACGAAACAGTTTTCTGTCTGTGTTCCGTGGTGGGGACACACTGATGAGTCAGCCACTCATAAATTACTATTAGAGGAAATCTATAGAAAAATTGCAAGCTCATTAAAAGCGAAAAGCTCATAACGCCAATTATGAGCTTATCTATAGAGTAATTTCATTCTTACTCCTAATTGTTTTTAGGACTAAAACAATGAAATTACATTAACCTAGCTTGCAAAAAATGTCAAGCTTTGGGGTCTATTTTTTTCGCTTTTCTTGAACGAAAAAGGACTAATACAATGCAAACATTACAAGCGTTTACACCAAAAGAACAAGCAAGAGGATTTATTGTGCCAAACTTTATTCAAGAAGACGAAAATCTTTGTATTGGAGCCAAATATTTATATGGTGTTTTATGTGATTATGCCAGAGATAAGAGCTTTTGTTATCCATCAAAAAAGACTTTGGCCAAGCAATTAAAATGTTCGTTAAATTCCATAAGAAATTGGATAAAAGAATTAATAAGGCACGGATTTATCAAATCATTTTTCAATGGAATTAAAGATGTGTTTTACCTTTATTGCCCTGTAAATAAGCAAATAAATAACTATAAAAATAGTTGTAATAATGGACATAAAAATTTTTCGACAGAGGGTGCAAATTTTGCACAAGGGTGTGCAGATTTTGAACCCGAAACTAATCTTAAAGAAACTAAGTTAGTTAACCCCCAACCCCCTCAAGAAAATAATAGTCAACCTGTAAAACCCAAAAAAACAGGTGGTGGGGATTTTTTAGAAATCAATAAAGGTTTTGAAGAGATTTGGAACTTTTACCCAAAGAAGGAAGCTAAAGAGTCTGCAAGATCCATGTGGTTTAGGCTATTTAGGCAAGATAAGTTGCCGTCAATGGAGGTTTTGAAAAATAGCATTGCTTATTTTGACTCTACTTTCCAATGGCAAAAGAAGTGTGGGCAATATATACCGCAAATGGTCAACTTTTTGCGTGGCCTACGTTGGGAAGATTGGACAGAAGAACAGCAAAAAACAGATCAAAACTTAAAGCCGGCAAGACAGCTCCCTAAGCTTGAAAATCTTGAAGAAAGAAAAAGACGTACTGAGCAAGAAAACCTGGAAAAAGAAAGAGAACAAGCAAGAGCCAGAAAGCTAGATGAGGCTTGGGGCAAATTTGAAAAGTATTTTACTATAGATAATTCCTTCCAGCGTTTTGTGAGTAAATGTGTTTTTATAGAGCAATTTAACCAAGGCAATGTTTTGGAAGTTACGGAAAAGCAAAATCTTACCGTCTACGAATATTTTAAACAGAATAACATTATAAATTCAAAGTAATAGGGGATAATTATGTCAAAAAGCAGAATGCCACAAGGGCTTGTTTTAGCAGAGTTCAATAGAAATAAGGAGAAAATCCTTGCATTGCTAACTGAAGGTTATTCAATTCTTGATGTACACAAATTTCTAACAGAAGAAAATGCAATAACTATGGGATATTATTCTCTTTGCAGATTGGTTAAGAAAAATGATTTCCCAAGAAATTTTAAATTTTCAAGGAATAGCTGATGAAATATCTTATTTTAGTTCTTTTTTTAATCATATTTTCAGCTCCTGCCATTGGGGCAGAAAATACAGAAAACAAAAGTGATGCCCAGCTTTTATTTGAAAAATCTTTGGAAATGTTAAAGCCATTATCCGATGAACAAATAAAGAGTTTTAGAGAGTTTTCAAAACAACAGGAAGAGGCCTTGTCGCCTGTTATTCCAACTTTGCAAACCAGAACCATTAGAGTGAGCTTAGAACCCGGTAAGAAATCTCCGGTAATTTATACGACTCCAAACACAGTTACGGCAATTATTTTTCACGATAACACAGGCAGTCCTTGGAAAGTTACCTCATTAACCAATGGTTCTCCAAGCTCTTTTCAGGTGTTAAAGCCTGAAATTGCGGAAGGCAATTTGGTGAATATTTTACCATTAAAATCAAATTCTTCTACAAATATTGTGCTTACTCTTGAGCAAAAAGACATTCCCTTGGTTTTGGGTGTACAATCGGACAATATAAAAGCCAATTCTCGCTTAGCGGACTCAATGGTTTTGGTGCAACTTGCTCATGCAGGGCCAAATGCTCTTACTCCAAGCATTGAAAGAATTTCTGAAACAGTAAGTTCTGCCATGCTGGCTTTTTTAGACCAAGTTCCACCAAATAACGCCTTGCGTGTTCAAACTTCTTTGCAAGTTGAAAATTTAAAAGTGTGGAAATACGAAGATAAAATATTTATTCGCACCAAGGATTTATTGCTTTTTCCCTCTTGGTCAGCCTCAGTAAATGGAGCTGGAAATATAAAATGTTATGAAATTTATCACAATAATACAAGAATTTTGCTTTCTATAGATGGTCAAATTCAAGCCATTGATTTGGAGCTGTAGCCATGAATGCCAGTGAAAAAAAGAGAAGAGCGATTATTTATGGTGGAATGATTGGGATTGTATTTTTAGCAATCATTTTTATTGTGCTAAGTGTTTTCAATAAGAATGACAGCCAATTAAATTCCAATATTTCAAATGTTACTGACAAGAGGGTGCAAGGTTCTGTGGCCAGTGATAAGGCTTCTGCCGAGTATAATCAAATGATTGAAAAACATGACAATGCTAAGGCCAATGAAGCACTTGAAACCGGAGAATCATATTTTTCTATTCCGACAAGTCAAAAACCTGCTCCCGAAAATCCTTCGCCACCTCCAAAACCACCTAAGCAAAATGAACAAACTACAATGGTAAAAAATGAAGTTCCGCCCCAAAAACCTGCTCCAAAGGCTAACTTTAGCCAAGAGGAAATAAAAAAAATGACTGAGGCAATTTCTATGCTTGATGAAAAGCTTAATGGTCAGATTGGTTCAGGTGAAATTATTTTTATTGCCCCAATAGAATCTCAAGAAATTGAACAAACTATGCCTACCCAAAGCGATGTTCAAACAAGTGCTTTTACTTCCGGCACAATGCTTTATGCCATTGTAGATACAGCTATAAATTCCGATGTTAGCTCTGCCGTTATGGCTACAGTTATTTCAGGTGATTATCGCAAAACTAAATTTATTGGTTCTTTTGCTCGCTTTGATAAACGCCTTGTTATCAAGTTTGAACGTGCAGTTTTGCCTGACGGCAGTGAACAGCAGATTGAGGCTTATGCCGTTGATCCAAGCACCAGTGAAGCATCTGTTGCTGACAAAGTAAATACACATTTCTTTTCAAGATGGGGTGGGCTTATTGCGGCCAGTTTCTTAGAGGGACTTGGAGAAGCCAAACAATATAGCGGAGCTGAGACGGTGAGTAATGTTCTTGGTGAAGCAACCGGAGGCATGGTTTTTAGTGAGTATTCTGTGGCGGATCAAGCATGGATTGCCGCCGGCAAGGTTGGTGAAAGAGCAAGTGAAATCTTTGCTCAAAACTTTAACCGTCCGCCCACTGTACATTTAAATATGGGTTCTGCCATTGGAATTTTAATTCTAAACACAGGAAAATAAGATGAATTATCTTGGCAATGCAATCAATACTCTGACTCCGTGGTGGACGACCATCACGATTTTAGCCTATCTATTTGGTATTTCATTATTTGTTTTATCTGCTCACAGTGCTTTGAATAATGCTAGGGAACGAAGTTCAGGTAATTATATTTGGCTTTTTTTGGCTTCTGTATTGTGTTTAAATTTACCTGCATTTTTAAATTCTATTTCTTTTTCTATTTTTAAAAATAACAGTGCAAACAATATCTTAGCTTATACATCAACGGTGGAAAGCGGAGCAGATTATTTAACCTTTGCCGTTCGGGCTGTCATGATAATTGGCCTGATTGGGGTTGTTCGGGGAATAAATTTTCTTAGGGATACTCCCCAAAGGGCAAAGGATATACCAAGAGCAATAAGTCATTTTGTAGGAGGTACATTAGCAGTTAATATTGTTCAATTTTTACAGGCAATTGGTACAACAGCCGGTGGAGATATAAAGTCTTACATTGAGCTTATTTTCTAAACATTTAACCTATAGGATAGTACAATGAAAACACATACTAAACTTAGAATTTTTAATTTTGCGGTCGCTTTTTTGACCATTGCGACAACTTGCTTATTTCCTGAGCTTGGACTTGCTGAAACAGGTTTTGGTGACATTGGAAATAATATTACAGAAAACTCAAAAGGCGTTGCCGAAGCAATTAAATTCTTGGGCTATGCAGGCGGAGTTGGTTCAGCTGTTTGGGGTTGCTTTGATATGTATCAAGCAGGAAATGGGCGTGGAAACTCAACTTATGCCGGTGGTGGTAAGAAGATTATAATTGGGGCTTTATTACTTGGCATTGGTGCTTTACTGACTTCCGGTTCTGTAACTTTATTTGGTGCAGATCAAACAGAAGGGTTTACTGAACTTGGCCTTTAAACTTGGCATATAGCAATTCCACTTGGAATTGCTATGTCGACTGCGATAGCTGTCGACCGCCAATGAGGCGTAAACGCAATTTACTTGCGTGTTAAACGCCGAATTGAAGCGTGCCTTTAAGAGCTTTACTTTGTAAATGTAAAGCGGAACTGCTATAAGGAGAAACAGAAATGAGTTTTTTTAGAAAAGATAATCAAAAGAATAAAATAAAACCAAAAGAACAGGCTAAAACTCAAGCTGTTTCTCCTGTAAAGGTCGGAGCAAATGATTTGGAAGTTTATGAAAAAGCCAAAAATCCCCTTGGCGGTATAGCTTGGTATCAGAAAAATTATTATCTTGCCATGAAGATTTCATTTTTCTTGGGAATATGTGTATTTGCTTCCATTGTTTTATCCATATTTTTATATCTGACAAGGCCAACTCCGGTTTATTATGCTGTAACTCCGGACTTGCAAGTTGCTAAGCTTGTTCCTCTTGATAAACCTGTTTTAACTGAACAGGGACTTATAAACTGGACGGCTGATGTTGTGACTTCTTCTATTTCTCTAGATTTTCTTGATTGGAGAGAAAAGTTGCAATCTGTAAGGGCAAATTATTCCAAAGAAGCTTTTAACAGTTTTACCAAATCCATGTCTGATGCAGGTATTTTGCAAATGATCCAAGAAAAAAGGCTCAACTTATCTTCTGTGGTGAAGCAAGCACCGGTGATTACAAATTCAGGGATTATTAATGGAGCAATGTCTTGGAAAATTGAGTTTCCCATTTTGCTTTCTTATGAGTCCAGCCAAGGCGTGGAGCTTACCCAAGAACTATTTGCAGAAATAATTGTTTCAAGGGCTTCAACTGTGAGTACACCTCGTGGTCTTGTGTTGAAACAAGTGGTTTTAAAGAGGGGGTAAAATATGTTTAACGCCATTGGAAATACCATTAGAAAACTTGAAGAAGTGTTTGGCAGTCCTATTTATTCCTATTGTCGTCTTGAAACTGTGGAAGATGATAATTTAGTTGCTGACGATGGTTCTTACATTTCCTTAATTAAAATTGAGGGAGCATTAAAACATATTGGAGTTGATGAATTTAATTCAATAGTAGAAAGGCTTACAGAAAAACTACAATCAAGCCTTAGCCAGTCAGGACATTCAATTCAAGTTGTTTTTGAATACAATCCCGATAGTAGGGCAAGCCTTGATAGGCTTTTTGAACCCACAAAGAATACGGCTAAAAATCTTGGCCTAGATATGGAAGATTTGCTAACTTCTTGGAGTGATAAGTTAAAACAATATTGTTCCAATGAAGATATGTATTTTGTTTTGTGGACACGGCCTGAAATTTTACCGGATTCCATTCGTAAATCTGCTCTTGCAGAACGCAATAAAAGGTCGGCTACAGTTCCTAATTTTGAGTATTTTCAAAAAATCAACCGTGGAATTGAGGCCATAATTGAACTTCACAATGGTTTTGTGGCTGGCATTTTAGATGCTCTAAAGTCTGTTGATTTATTGTCCTTTAGAATAAATGCCAAGGATTCACTAAGGGTTATTCGCTCAATTATTGACCCTTATCTTACTTCAAGAGATTGGTTTGCTAAAATTCCTGGGGAAAAATTGCAAGTGCGTTTGCCTGAGTCGGATTCAAACAAGGCCAGAATACTTGAAAATACATATTATCCTGACCTAAAATCACAACTTTTCCCAAGAGATGGAGAGCTAATTACTTCTACTGTCATGAAAATTGGCGATAGGCTTTACAGTCCTTTGATAATGACTTTTATGCCTCAAACTCCAAAGCCTTTTCAAGAATTATTTCGCACTATTTCCAGAAAAAATGAAAAAATACCCTATAGAATTTCATTCTTGCTTTCTAATAGTAATGTTAGCGGTGGTCTGAAAAGTATTTTGGCCTCTATTCTGTCATTTACTTCCTCGGAAAATAAGAAATTTAACAATGCCCTTGAAGATTTAAAACAGCTACAACTTGAGGGTATTTGTTGTACTAATTTTCAAATAAGCTTGCTTACCTGGTCGGATTTACAAGAAAATTCTCTTGAAAAAGCCAAGAGGGAAATAAAACGCAAAAGCTCAGAATTGGCCAAGGCTGTGCAAGGCTGGGGAACTTCTGATGTTTCAGAAATTATTGGCGATCCTCTTTATGGTATAGCGTCCACAATTCCTGCACTTATGCCAACATCTCCATCGCCTATAACCATTGCTCCACTACAAGAAGCGATTAAAATGTTGCCCTTTCGTTCTGCTTCCCCTTGGAAAGACGGTTCACTTATATTTAGAACACAGGACGGAAAAATTATTCCATTTTTACCTAATTCATCGGAACAATCTGCTTGGATAGACCTTGGTGTTGCTCCTATGGGTGGTGGTAAATCTGTATTTCTAAATGCTTTTAACTTTGCCTTTATTTTTCAACCCGGACTTTCTCGCTTGCCTTGGGTATCAATTATTGATGTGGGGCCGTCAAGTTCCGGACTAATTACATTAATAAAGGAATCTTTACCGGCAAACAAAAAATACATGGCCGCTTATCATAGACTTAGAATGACTTCGGAATATTCCATTAATCCTTTTGATTTGCCTCTTGGGAATAGAAAACCTTTGCCTTCGCAAATGGCTTTTTTGGTGAATTTTCTATCTCTACTTGCAACACCCTTAACAGAAAATGCCCCGTCCGATGGAGTTCCCGGACTTTTACGAAGAGCAGTAGATATTGCTTATGAAGAGTTAGCGGAAAAAAATGCAAAACTATATCAAGCCAACATTTCATTTGAAATAGATGAATTGTTACAAAACCTTGATATACCAATAGATGGCTCTACCACATGGTGGGAAATAGTCGACCACCTTTTTGCAAATGGCCATATTCATGAAGCCACTATGGCTCAAAGATACGCAGTACCTTTGCTTAGTGATGTTGTGGCTCAAATAAATCAAAATATTGGTATCCAAAATACTTATCCTGTTGAAATGCGGTCGAATGTTTGGCGTTCTCTTTTAGATGCAATAGATTCTTATGTGGTGCTAAAGGAACCAACCCAATTTGATTTGGGTGATGCTCAAATTATTAGCCTTGACTTAGACGAAGTTGCCCCTCGTGGAGGTGCGGCTGCCGATAGGCAAGCGGCGGTGATGTATATGTTGGCCAGAGATATTTTAGGCAGAAGACTTTTTCTTATGCCCGAAGATGTAAAACTTATGCCTACTCTTTATCAAGCTTATCACACCAAACTTATTGAAGCGATTAGGGAAGATCCAAAAAGAATTTGCTATGATGAAGCCCATAGAGTCACAAAAAATACTTCCGTGGCCGGACAACTTCAAAATGATTTATCCACTATGGCCAGAGAAAGTCGCAAATGGAATTTGAGCATAGGCTTATATACTCAATCCATCGAAGATATACCTGATATTATTATAGAACTTGCCACCACAATTACTATTTTGGGAAGTGGAACAACAGAAAATATCAAGATGCTACAGGCAAGATTTGGCTTAAACGGAGCTTGTACTTATGCCCTTGAACGCCTTGGAAAGCCTGGTTCTGCCGGCTCAAATTTCGTGGGTTTATTCAGAACAGGAAATGGACTTTCTCAGCTTATTTTAACTCTAACCATTTCTTCCCATGCTCTTTGGGCATTTTCAACCACCACCGAAGATGTCAGCATTAGAAATAAACTTTATAAGCAAATGTCGGCCACAAAGGCTTTAACTTGTTTGGCCAAAAGATTTCCAAGTGGTTCAGCTAAGAGTGAAGTTGAAAGAAGAAAGGCTTTGATTGGCGATGCTTCTTTAATTGGTGATGCACAAATTGACATCATTAATAATCTTGTAAGTGAATTGATGGAGTAAGATATGAAAAAAATAATTTTTGTAACCGCAATGCTTTTATTTTCTAGCTCCGCTTATGGGGCAGGCTGTGATTGCGGTTCAGTTTCTCTTATAGTTTCAAGAGTTGGGACACAAACTGTTAGTTCTGTTAATTCAAATACTAATATGCAAGCTCAAATGCTCAAAGTGGAAATAAATAGTGCGGCCAGAAATATTATTGGAACTTTACAAACTCAAACCAAGAGTATTGTTTCGGCCTTGCAACTTTTGAAGGAAGATTTTCATAAAACCATCAAATCTACTTCAATGGCAGAACAGCTTGTGGAAATAGAAGAAATTTTTGGCAGTGATTCACAGCCAGAACTTTTATGCGGTGGTTCAGGCCTTGGAGCAGGCTTACAAATTGCTGACCAAGCCTCAGAAATTTTAAAGACCGGCTTGCAAGAAAAGCAATTTGAGTATGGCAACAATCAAAATTCCAGACCTGTGGACTTTATTAATCGGATAATTTCTGATGAACACCCAAGCCTTACAGAAATGACCACTATGCTTTCTCCAAAAAATTATACTTTGTCAAATGATGAAGTAAGTATGGCCAATGAGAGCATAAAAACTATTGCTAATCCCTTCCCTTTACCTTTGCCAACAGAAGAACAATTAGGTACTCCGGCCGGTGAAGGCTATCAAACCGCCAGAACTATCCAAGAGGGTAAGAAAGGTTTAGCTATGGAAGTTTTAAATGAAAATGTGGCCTATCATTCCCCAACTTTACCAAGTGATGTAACAGCTTGGGCAACTGAGCAGTGGAAATCTTCCGGCGGTACTGGTGAAGTTCCGGGGCTTGTAAATGGTTCCATGTCGCAAGCAGGCTTATTTGCTCTTTTATCTCAGCTAAGAAGCGGTAATCCTAATTGGATAGCCAATATAAGCAAGATGACCAATATGGGTGTGGCCAGAGAGCAACTTTTTATAGATGCCTTAAACTTTGAAATCCAAAGAAGAAATAATGAATTACTCAATAAATTACTGGTGATTACTTCATTGCACTACCTAAATTCCATTGAAGAAAACAATGAAGCCAAGAAAGTTTATCAAGAACTTATTTCCAACGAACAATAGGAATTTTTATGCCATTACCAACATCATCAGAAATATTGGCAACAGACCAAAGCAAGCAAATACTTGATACTTTATTTGGTAAAGATTGGAATTTGTGGGGAACAGGCGAACTTGCCGGTGCTGAGGGAACAAGTACCAATTTAACCTTTCAAATTTTTGAGGCTTTTAATACCGTTGCCCTTGCCGTGGTTGCCGGCCTCTTTATCTTCACCACCGTTTTAGCCGTTGTGGGTACAGCTCACGAGGGTTCACCAATGGGCAAAAAGTATAATGCTTTTTGGACTCCGGTGCGATTTGTTTGCTCCATAGCCGGACTTGCTCCCATATTTAAAGGCTTATCACTTTTTCAAGTGGCCATATTGGCTTGTATTGGTTGGTCAATTAATTTAGGTAATTATATTTATGAACTTGGCAGTAATTATTATTTAAAGCATACGGGAGAATTTCAGGTTCAGCCCATAAATAGTGATGAATACCTTAGAAATGTCAGCAATGATATTTTAAAAAGTTTATCCATTCAAGCCTATTTAAAAAATGAAAGAGGGAGCAACATTGAAATCGGCAGTAATGCTAATTGGCATTACGATGAAGATATTATCGGAACAGATGGCGAATGGGAATATATTTTCACAGGGCTTAGAGGAAAAAACGATGCCCTTGGTTATATAGTTGTAGAATGTGCCTCTGAAAAACCGGCCATCATGAATTTGTGTAATAGCAATAAAAAGGCCATTGAAAATGTGATTACTTCTTTAATTCCCTTGGCAAGCTCCTTGGCCAATCCAAAAATTTCTTCCAATAGCCTTGAAAGACAAGCTCTTTATAATGCTGAAAAAACCTTGAGTAATGATATTCTAAGTGGTGTAAATCAATACATAAACAATGACCAAAGCTTTAAAAATAAACTTACTTCTTATTATAATTCCACAAGTGAACTTGGCTGGATAGCGGCCGGTGCAACTTATTGGGCTATATCTTGGATTAATCAAGAAACAAAGAATTTAATGACTTCAAATATTGATAGTGTTTTTTATTTCAATGCTGAAGATAAATTTTTGGCTTATACTTATGGTTTGCAATCAAATAATGCTATTTTAAACCGCATAGATAACTTTATCGCCAGTGCTTATGGCATACAAAAAGGTATTGAAGAATTTAATTCCTTTGGAGAGGCTGAGGGCTTTTGGGGAAGTATTATAGGATTTTTTACAGATTGGCTTGGTGAAATAACCGTTCCCTATCTTGTGGAAGAACTAAGAAATAATGACCCTATAATGCTTTTATCTGCCATTGGAAATCAAATGGTTAATGGTGCTATTGGCTTGTTTATGCTTATCTTTGGTGGCTCAATTATTTCCGGTTCTTTTGGGCAAGTGGCCGCATCTTTTGGCTTATTTGCTATATGTACTCCTTTGTTTTTATATGGAATTTATTTAGCCTTTTGGCTTCCATCAATTCCTTTTATTCGCTGGGTCTCAGGCTTATTTGGTTGGATAATTTTGGTGATAGAGGCTTTAATTGCCGCTCCCTTATGGATTGCCGCTCACGCTCTGCCGGAGGGTGAAGGCTTTGCCGGAAATCATGCCAGACGTGGTTATTTTCTGCTCATGGCCATTATTATTAGACCGGCCTTAATGGTGGCAGGATTTTTTATTGCCATAATTTCAATCAATATTATTGGGCAAACCATAGGGGCAATCTTTATTCTGCTTTTCAATACAACATCTGATTATGCTATTGGGATAATAGGAACTATTTGTTTTATAGTTATACTTGGTTCAGTAATAATTATGGCCGCAAATAAAATTTTTGGACTAATTACCTGGCTTCCTGACCATGTAAGTAATTGGATTGGCCAACAACTTCATTCACTTGGTGAAGATAATGATGTGAGTACAGCCAAAGGAGCATTTTCGGGCAGTACCAATATTATAACGGCCGGCAGAATAAATGCTTCACCTCTTGGAGTAAAGTTTGGGCAAAAAAATTCCAATAAAATTGAAGAAGAAAATCTGAGGTAATTATGCTGGAAAAATATAAGGAAAAGTTCCATAGCAGAACCAAGGACAGTGTAAAAAATATTAGTTTTTTGAAACAATTATTATCCAAAAGACTTGCAAATTTTTTGATAGATAGAAAAGCCAATCAAGCAAATTTGAGTTTAGATTTTGAACTTGTTTTGCAAGCTTGGGGGCTTAGCTCATGGCAAATTCCTTTGGTTTGTAAGGATTTAAAGAGCAGGATTTTTCTTTATATTCCAATTTTTCTGATTGCAAGCATACTTATCTTACAAGGTTTTTTCTTTCTCGGAATTTTGCTCTATCTATGTACATTTATTGGAATAAGTACAACAACTTGGCGAATATCTATTTTGCAAAAAAAGCAATTTATTAGCTATAAAAAATATCTTTTAAGGAGGATTTATGAAAATATTTAGAAATTACAAAATGTTAATACTGACTGTTTTGGTTTTTTGTTTGCCGGCCTGTTCATCAAAGAACAATATGCTTAGGGCAACAAATTTATCTACTCATGATTTTGTAGCCAAACAACTTGGGCAGGCCGTTGAAAAAGCCCATTCAGAACTGGCAACACTATCAGAACTTAGAGGTCGTGGAGTAGAAGTTGATATTCCACCACCAGACCCAAGGCTTGCCAAGAAAATCAGCCTAAACTGGACAGGTTCGGCCAAGGAAGCACTTAAAACAATTTGCCTTGATATTGGGTATGCTTACAGAGAAATTGGCTCTACCAGTCATGAAATCACCATTGTTGTTTATGGTAAAAATATACCTGCTTATCAACTACTTGAAGATATTGCTTTGCAAATAAAGCAAAGAGCTTTTGTAAAAGTCGACAGTATTAGTCAAATTATTACTTTAGCTTATCCAAATAATAACTAAGGGGGCTGTGTCTAATGAAGAAAAAGTATTTAAATCTTTTACTGGTGGTTTTTATATTTTTGGCAGGTTGTGCAAATAAAGGACAAGTTGGTGAGATAGAAGAAAGCAAAGAAGTTGAACCATATTCAATAATTATCCCCATAGAAAATGAAGAGCAAGACCCAGCAAGACAATCTGATCCTAAAGCATTAACTGAACTTTTAAACTATAAAAATACAGAAATATTAATTGAAAATTCTGTCAGTCTTCTCCGTCCAAAGGCAATTAAGGAAAGTGCTCAACTTGTAGGAGTACAAACCGCCATAAAGTGGAGATATGAACAGCTACTTACAGAAGTTGCTGAATATGCCTACTTGCTTGATACAGCTTTTAATTTTGCTCCGCTCCTTATGGTAAACGACCAAGAAGTATTAGTTATGCCTCCGGTAATCACCAAAGCAGAAGAAGCCATGCGACTGGAAAATAGGAATTTAGTAACTACTGCTAAAAGTGTTTACGAGATTTTGGAAAGTGCAAAATATGTTTCAAGTATTCCAAATTGGCGTGCTTATATGATGGTAAATGCTTTTCCTGTGCCTGAACAGCCAAATTTAGCAGTTTTACCAAGAAATTCTAAGGAAATTATTTTGTGGCAAGAGGCCATTCGCAAAGCCTGGGCAGAAGGCATTGCTGAAGCGGAAGAGCTTTTTATTGTCAATATAAATCGATTGGTTAGAGATTATAAAGGGATAACCCTTTATCACTTGCTTGTGGCTAAAAATTATCTGGCACAGTTTGAAATGTCTTCTTCGCCTGCCATAAGCAATATTGATGGCAATAAGATGTTTTTGAAGCAAAAAATTTTTAGAATAACCAAACCTACAAAGTTTCAAGTTCCAAAGGAATAGGAAATACAATGTATCCAAATGAACCAAAAATCCGTTGGACTACCAAGGACTTTAATTCTCTACTGCTTTGGGCGACTAAAAATAACATGAGTGATTTAAGCTTAAGCTCCGGTAATGTGGCATGGATTAGAGTGCATGGTAAATGGATTAAAGCTAGCGAAAGGGCTATTAGCACTGACGAACTGATTTATGCCCTTGAAACATTTACCAATAACAAGTCCATTGGGGCGGCCTTGCAGTCCGGTAAAAAAGACTATGATTTTTCTTATCATGTGGAAGAAACAAGGGGCATACGTCATAGATTTAGAGGAAATGCCAGCCCTATTGCTCATGGTTATGCTACGGGAGTAAGAATTATTTTTAGAGCTGTTGCACCTGAACCTGCTTATTTATCTAAACTTTGCCTTGAGCAAGAAATTTTGGACAATGCTTTTCCAAGTAATGGACTTGTACTTGTAACCGGAGTGATGGGCAGTGGAAAATCAACAACTTTATCGGGGATTATGCGTGAAATTATCGAAATTGGCGGTAGGCATCTTATAACTTATGAAAGCCCTATAGAGAGTGATTTATCAACGATTAAAGAACAAAATAGCCCATTTACTCAAAGTAATATCCCATTTCATTTTGAAGATTTTAAAAGTGCTGTTCGCAACTCCACAAGATCAGCTCCCGATGTGATTTTAATTGGTGAGTCGAGAGACCCTGAAACTCTTAGGGGCATGATAGAATCAGCAGAAATCGGAGTAGCCGCTTATTCCACCGTGCATACTCGCTCTGTGCCTGAAACCATTTCAAGAATATTAAATGTCTTTCCCTATGAAGAGCAAAGACAAATCAGTGCAACTCTTATTTCATCACTAAGACTTGTTATTTCCCAAAGGTTACTTCCAAACCCACAAGGTGGGCGTGTTGCTCTAAGGGAATTTTTAGCCTTTAGTCCTGAAATCAGAGAGAAGTTATTAAAAACTCCTATGGAAGAAATTATTCAAAAAACAGAAAAATTACTACATTTTCAAGGACAAACCATTCAAAAATCAGCCCAAAAGGCTTTTAGCGAACAAAAAATAAGTGAAGCAGATTATTATGCCATTTTGGCAGAACGTAAAGCAATAAAGGAGTAAATCATGGCTAAGGAATATTTAGAAGTGTATTTTATTCGCAACTATCAACATGAGGGGGAAGAAAAATCCCATTGGACAAGAATAGGCACAGCCTTTCAAAATGAGGACAGTTCTTACAATGTGCTTTTAGATTTAATGCCTCTTCCCGATAGGGCAACAGGACAAGTGCATTTACATATACGCTTGCCTCGGTCAAAAGATTATAATTTTGATGAAATGAGTGAAAATATTAGTTTTGCAAACTCAGCTTACCCCATAGATGATGACCTATGAAACAGGTATTATGGCGAAACTCAAGTATTTTTCCAAAGCTCTTTTTTTTAGATGCCAGGGCAATTTTTCCTCTACTACTATTTATTCTGCACTGGGCATATTGGACATTGTTTGTGTCCATAATCTGCATTGCCATCTTAGTCTTTCTGGAAAAAAGAGGACTTAGCGTAATAGTTGGGCTTAGATATTTGAAATTATATGCATTAAATGGCAGTAGGCGAAGAACTCGCTTAACCGAATCAATAATTAGAAAAAGGTGTCGTTGGTAGCACCAATAAGGAAATAAGTATGGATAATCAAACAGATGTTTTAACTTTTCAAACCACTTTAGAGGAAGCTTTAATTTTAGGTTTATTTGATCCTTATCAACTTGAACATGAGGAAACTATAGACAACAAAAAAGATACAAAGGAATAATCAATGAACACTCAAAAAAGCAATGATAATTATGAACAATTTATTGGTGAAACTCTACCTTTGATTAAGCAGGTAGCTCAAAATAATCATATTCCACCAATCTATATGCCTATTAATGACATGAGTGAAATTAGTTTTTCCGGCTATAATAAAGCCAAGTTAATGCTGTCAACTATGGCCAATGGTTTTGATGATAATCGCTGGATTACCGAAAAACAACTACAAGAAAAATACCCTGATTTGAGCATACCTGAAAATGCCAAACCTACAAGTATTCTACGCTCTGAAAAACATCATTTTGAAATTGGTGAAAATGGTAAGGTAGCGGAACTTAGCAAAGAAGAATTTGAACAAAGAAGAATACAGGCCTCTGAACATGGGGAAAAATCCAATGCTTTTTATTCCTTTGAGCATAGTGCCTATAATATTTATAATGCCAGCCAAATTCCGAACTATCCTAAACAAGACAAAATGGAGTTAAGCAAGTCAGATACACATGAATTAATTGAAAATTTTGTGGCTTCATCAGGTGTAAAGCTTGTTTTACATAATCAAGAGCATAATAATTATAATCCTAAAAATGACAGTATTGAGATGAATGCCCTTAGTTTTGCTAGTCGTGATGAATATTATGCACGTTTATTAGAAAACTTTTTTATAGCAACAGGACATGAAAATCGAGAAGCCAGAAATGTGGAAAATATTAATGATGTTTTTGCTGAATCGGTAAAGTCAAATATGTTTGCTCTTATGGCAAGTTCACACTTTGGCTTAGAGGGTACTCAAAAATATGCCTCTAATTTAATTGATTTAATAGATAGAAGTGCCTATTCCAATGAACAGCTTATGAAAGCCTCCTTTGAAGCCAATAAAATGATAAGTGTCCTTGAGCAATATTGCACAGGTGATACAGTGCAGGCTCATTGGTTTCCACATCATACAGAATGGGCGGAGCTTATTAAAGAAGCTCAAAAAGAAGCTAATTCTCCCATGCCTGAAAACTGGAAAAATGCTGAATACCTTGAGGGAAAGAAAGGTCTACAAACCAGTATTGAAACAAATACCAGCCATGCAGTTGTGTTAAGGATTTATCTTGACGTTCCAAGGGAGGAAAAAGAAGAGGCAAAAGCCCTTGGGGCAAAGTGGGATAGCAATGAAAAATCTTGGTATACCATGTCAGACAATCCTAACAAGGATAAACTCTTTGAAAAATGGCAGAAAAAAGACATTGAACAAACAAAGATATTTTTGAATGTTCCAAAAGAAGAAAAAGACTTTGCCAAGGCTCTTGGGGCAAAGTGGGATAATAAGGAAAAATTATGGTATACCACAAATAAAAACCCTCAAAATCAAGAATTATTTGAAAAATATTCCCAAAACCAGGCTCAAAAATCAGAAGTTAAGCAAAATGATAAGCCTGAGCAAATCTATCTAAATGTATCTCGTGATGAAAAAGATATGGCCAAGTCCCTTGGAGCAAAATGGGACAGAAAAGCCGTTGCTTGGTACACAACTTCCGACAATCCCCATAATGAAAGCTTGTTTTCACTTTATACCAAGCAAGACAGAAATACCCTAGCCACTGAACAAATAGAAAAGGCTAGGGAGCTTTTTAGAGATAAGAATTTCCTAGATGCCATTAGCTCTCTTGGTGATAGTAAGAAAATTCAAACGGCCATTGGAATAATTACTGACGCAGTAAATAGTCCAAAGCAGGCAGTTCGTCAAAAGATGTGAGGCAATAATTATGAAATTATTAATTGTTGAATCCCCTGGAAAAATAAAGAAACTTCAATCAATTCTAGGGGCTGATTGGAAAGTTAGTGCCAGCGTTGGCCATGTGCGTGATTTACCTAGAAAAGAATTGGGAGTTGATATTGCAAGCTTTCTACCCACATATCACGCAACGGAGCGTGGAAAAGAAGTCTTGAGTAAACTAAAAAGCCTTGTGGTAAATTCTACGGAAATTTATTTGGCCACTGACCCCGATCGAGAAGGTGAAGCCATTGCTTGGCATTTACAGGACGCATTAAAACTTAAAAATCCAAAACGAGTAAGCTATACTTCCATAACTGAAAAGGAAGTCTTAGATGGTATTGCAAGGGCAAGAACCATTGATATGAACTTAGTTAAAGCCCAAGAAGCAAGAAGAGTGCTGGATAGACTTTGTGGTTATTTAGTTTCAAATCCACTTGGAAATATTGCCGGTGAAAGACTTACGGCAGGGCGTGTGCAAAGTCCGGCAGTAAGATTGGTGGTTGAAAGAGAAAGGGCAATTACTTCATTTACAAGCACCACTCATTATGGTGTGGAGTTTAGTTTTGAGACTGATTTTAAAGCCATCTGGAAGACAGAAAATTTTCAAAATGGTGAGGAATATATCCTTGATAAAAGCCTGGCTGAAAAAATTGCAAACCTAAAAACATTTAGGGTAAAGGAATTTACCGAAACCGAAAAAAAGCAAAGCCCACCGGCTCCTTTTACAACTTCAAGCTTACAACAAGCTTCAAGTAATAGTTTAAAAAGTTCCCCTAAACACACTATGGAGCTTGCTCAAAAACTATATGAAAATGGGCATATAACCTATATGCGGACGGATAGCCCAAACTTATCAAGTGAGGCTATTTCTGAAATTTTTTCCTATTGCGACAATAATAACTTAGCCAGAATAGAAAAGCCCAGAACTTTTAAAAGCAAGGAAAATTCCCAAGAAGCCCATGAGGCCATTAGGCCAAGTCATATTGAAATTGAAGATATTACAGGCAGTGCTGAGGAAAAAGCCCTCTATAAGCTTATTAGGCTTAGGGCTTTGGCAAGCCAACTTCAAGATGTTGTTTATACGGTTCGGAGAGTTATTTTACAAACTGAATTTGAAGGCAAGGAAGTTATACTTGAAGCTCAAGGCAAGTCCCTTATTTTTCAAGGTTGGAAAATCCTTTTTGATAAGGATCAAGCTTTTTGTGATGAAGAGGAGGAAGAAAGTAATAATATTCCTAAATTGGCTGAAAATAGCGTTCAGACTGTCAAGTTGGCAAATGTGCAAACCAAGAAAACCAAGCCTTTAGCACGGTATACACAGGCAACCCTTATTCGTGATTTAGAAAAAAGAGGGATAGGCAGACCTGCTACTTATGCCAATATTTTGGAAAATATAATAGGCCGTGAATATATCAAAGAAGTTAAACTAAAACTTGAAGCAACTGCCAAGGGTGAAAAGCTTATAGATTTATTGCTGAATAATTTTTCTTTTTTGAACCTAGATTTTACTAAAAATATGGAAGATGGATTGGATAAAATTGCAGATGGTAAACTAGATTATTTTTCTTTAATATCTGAAAATTATAAGATTTTAATTACAGAGCTTGACAAATTTAAACAAGCTAAGGCCATAGCTTGCCCTAATTGCCAAGGCTATAATTTAGCTCATAAATTTAAAGCCAAGGCTTATGATTTCTTTGCTTGTCCTGACTGTGAAGCTACTTTTGATAATAAAGACGGAAAGCCGATGGCCAAAACTCCAAGCGATAAGGGCAGAGAAACAGAGTATAAATGTAAAAAATGCCAAAGTATTTTGTATGAAAGACCCACTAAAAATGGTGGAATATGGTTTTCTTGCTCTTCCTATCCTAAATGCAAGGAAAGGTATTGGCCACAAGATATTTGTATGGGCGAAAATGGTAAATCATAATTTTAATCAAAGGAGAGTATAATGAAAAAAATATTACTTATGTTTTTACTAAGTTTGTGTTTACAAACTAAAGCCTTTGCCGGCAAATGCCCCGAAGATTCTATTGTCGAAGAGGCCAAAAAAGCCCATGCAGATTTTATTACTGAAATTTACGATGTAGCTGTCGGAAGTCCAAGCGATTCTCGAAATTTGTCGGCTTGTCTTGGCAGTATTGAAGAACTTGGAAATATTTTTTCTATGGGTGTTTCATTGCCGTCCTTTGATGATGTTCTTGATAAGGTTTGCGATGAAGCTGACTCATACTTACAAAATTCCATCAATGAAGCCAAAAATAAACTAAATGAAATGAAAGATGAAGTGCTTGAGCAAAACCCAACTTTCTCCGTGGTGCTTTCACCTGATAAAGTAGTCAATGATTTACTTGGAAGATTGAAATGATAAGATTTTTGCTTATTTTATTATTATTTTCCTTTGAAGCTAAAGCTAGGCCTATTGTGGAAGTGAACAATACTACAAGCCTTGAAATTGAAAATTTGCAAGTTATTGCAGATAATTTTGACATTCCATTATGGGCATTGCTTGGAATTTTAGCCACTGAAAAAGGTAAGAATGGACAGGCAATTCAAAATAGTAACTTAACCTGGGATTTGGGAGCATTTCAAATAAATACCATTCACTTAAATGAACTAAAAGCTTTAGGGCTTGAAGCAAATACAATTCTTGAAAATGCCAATATAAATGCTTGTGTTGCCGGCTGGATTTTATCAAGACATCTTGCAAAAACAAAAGATACTTGGGAGGCCATAGGCAATTATCATTCAAAAACACCTAAGCTTAAAATAAACTATATCAATAAGGTAGCTGAAAATGTTTTGTATTTACAAAATAATCAACATGCCATTGAAAATTTACTCTTGGAGGTAAATAATGGAAAATAAAGCATCGGACAACCCAATTTTATTTTTGGCCATAGCTGTTTTTATAATATGTTTCATTATGTTACCAACTTTTTATAATAACAATAGGGAACTTTGTAACAAAGCTATCCTTGATATTAGCTTATTCAAACTTGGCTTTTTTACTCATTTTTCTGCAAAGGCTCTTGATAATTATAAAACAATTTTGGCCATGAATCCAAGCACCATGTCTTGGCAAGAAGTTAGCCTTGTTCTAAATTATACCGGTCAATGGGTAAAATATCCTTATGCTACCTTGCTGTTAATTATGGGAATAGTGGCAGTTTGCCTAAATAAAAAAAGTCAGCTCTACAGAAGATTTAGTATGCAGTCTTTGGCGGAGCATAATCAAGAACATTTTGCTTGCATTTATCCCGTAGTTGGCAAGGGTAAGTATTTACAATCAGTTGAAAGCTTTGACCAAGGTAATTGGAAAATAGCCAGAACTCCGGCTCAATTTTGTGTTGAAAATAAAGTTGTCAGCTATACAGATATTGCTCCACCAACTATTCAGTGGACACAAATGACTATAAAAACACATAACTATTTGAATTTACATATTCAAACATAAATGTTTGTCCATTATTTACTTGGGGGAGCAATAATAAGGAAATCTTGTGGACAGAAGCTTTTAAAAATGGTGTGGCTGATATTGATATGCCTGCCTATGGCAAAATGATTTTAGACAAAGAAACATGTGAGGATGTTTTTAGTAAACAACTTGGAAATAAAGCAAGAGTTTATTTTGAATTGCCATTTGTTCGACAGGTTTTGGTTAGTGCATTTTTGGCCTACGGCAATGATGATAAACAAAGTGCCATCAGTATGTTAGATACTTGCTCCCTGTCTTTTCTAGAAAAAGATGATAAAATTACTTGTAAATGTTTTACCGATCAAGAATTTAGAAAATTTGTGCATACAATTTATACAAAGTATGCTGATACCAAATCAAAACTTATAGCCAAACATACAAGTTATGAACTTCCTTGGCTTATGTCCTTATTATATTTTGCCAGAAAGAAAGGCATACTTGCTCCAAGTCAATTTCTTTTTGTACGGCCTCTTGATAGGTCTTTGTGGTATGCCCTGCATCAATGTGGAGGACAAGTGGCTTGGGTGGAGGGTTTATCAGCTTGGCTTCATTATCAAGAAGAAGAAAAGGAAGATAAAACACTTGAAGTTTTTAATGCTGAAACTGCCTACAGTTTTATAAATTCTACTCTTAGTTCTCAAGGCTGGCTTGTGGGAGATGAAAATGGCTAGAAAACTTAGAAGTATAAGTGAAAATCAAGAATTTAATCGCAATAAATTATGGCGTGATGTTCGAACTATGCCTGAAAGGATTAGAGCAACTTTAGCCGATAGTTCATTTCAAATTTTTGTAATTTTTTCACTTATTCCCATTATATTTTTCTTTCCTGCAACGGCTTTATTAGGTTTAATTTTAGGAATGTTCTTCTTTATTTTACGAATAATTACGGCAAATTTTGAAAGACTGCCTTTTCGTATGCCTCAAGGAACTGTTGGCGTTGACAGAAGTGATCCAAAGCCGGGGAGAAGAGGTTATTCCAAGCCCAATGGCTCTTTCTTTGTAGGCAATTCCTTAACAAAAGAGGAATTATGGCTTAAAAAGGAAGATATTTTAACCCATGCCATGATTTTTGGCACAACCGGTTCAGGAAAAACAGAAACTCTTGTTTCCATGTCTTTTAATCCCTTATCTTCCGGTTCAGGATTATTCTACATTGACCCAAAGGCCAGTCCAAAACTTGCTGTACAAATTTGGCAGATGGCACGCTTTATGGGGCGTGATGATGATTTTAGAGTAATTAATTACGGTACTTCCGGAAAATCTAAAGGAAAATCACCCAATAGATTTTCAAATACGACAAACCCTTTTACTGTCGGTTCTGCTGAAAGCCTCACTCAATTACTGGTTTCACTTATGCCGGCCAGTGAGGGCGACAATGCTATTTTTGCCGATAAAGCTCAAAACCTTATTTCCGGTGTAATGTATGCTCTTGTTGACCTTAGAGATAAAGGTTTAATCAAAATTTCCACTTCCAAAATCAGATCAATGCTTCAAGTTAGGGAATGTGTAAACCTTGCAATGGATGTAAATTTATCGCCTCATGCTCAGGCTTCTATTCAAGCCTCCCTTGGCACATCGGGCTGGATTAAAAGTGTGCCTATTGAGGAACAGCCACCAAGCTTTATTGAACAATTTGGTTATGCCCAATCCTATTTTGGTAAGGCTTTATCTTCATTAACAGATACTTATTCTCATATTTATGGAGCTGATGACGGTGAAGTGGATTTTTCCGATGTAATTATGCAACAAAGAATACTTGTGATTTTATTGCCGGCTCTTGAAAAATCACCACAAGAATTATCAAGTCTTGGTAAAATCAGTCTTTCATCTATCAAAACGGCTTGTGCCGTTGGCCTTGGCTCTATTATTGAGGGAGATGTCAAAGATGTTCTTGAATCACTGCCGACTCAATCCTGTGGAATAGGGCCATTCTTGGTTATTGTTGATGAATATGCAGCCATTGTTACACCGGGTTTTGAAATTGTGCTGACCCAAGGTCGTGGCCTTGGGATTGCAGCTATTGTGGCCAGTCAAGATTATGCCGGTATTCTTGAAGCTGATAAAAAAGGTGCTCAACAAATGGTTGCCAATACCACAATAAAGATCTTTATGAAATTGCAAGACTCTGAAAAGACTTTTGAGCTTGCCAAAGGCCTTGCAGGGCAAAGCACAATTATTCGCACTTCCGGTTTTTCCATTGAGAAAAGAGAAGAACTTGCCTCTTATCGAGATAGTTTACAAACCACCATTGAAAAGGAAGACCGTATCCACCTAAGAGATTTGCAAGAGCAAATTCAAGGGGAAGCCCACTTTATTTTTAATGGTCAAGTGGTGGCCGGAGAAACATTTTTTGCCAATCCAAACCTTAATGGAGCTCAGCTTAGAGTTCCACAATTAATTCAATGTAAAGGAGTTTAATATGTATAAATTTTTAAGTATGACTTTGACAATAATTTTAGCCTTAACCATTTCTTTTTCAGCTTATGCCAACAATCAAACAAAGGCCAGAAATGAAGTTCAGCAAGATTTAATTAGGCCTATTCAAATGTCAGGTAAGGACAGAATTTGTCTTGATGGAACAAGTTCGGAGGGTAAATTAAAAGTTGATTATTGGGTAGATTTTGAATGTAGGTATTGCAAAGTGGCGGAAATGGTACAATTTCAGCAAGTTAATAAAGATGTTTGTATTGTGATAAGACACACTCCCTCTCTTGGTAGTGAATCCATGCCAAAAGCCCTTAGTTATGAAGCACTCTTACAGGTAAATGCCAATGCGGCTAATAATTTCTGGAATGATATTTATCCTCAAAATGGTATTTCAAAACCATATCAAAAAGCCCTTTTAACTGCTTTGGACTCCATAACCTTACCCATTAAAGATTTTGAAATTTTGATTGATAAAGTAAGTCCCATTGTGGAAAAGGATAACCAATTTTCTGATGGAATTTTGAGCTATACTCCAACTTTTGTGATTGATGGAATAAGGTTTACTGCCTGTGATTTTAATGCAGTGCAGTTAGAAAAAGTCATTCCTTTAGCTAAAAAAGCCAGAAATGGCGATAGCATTGCCAAGGATAAAATTATTCAGATAATCACCAATGGCTTAAATAATGAACCAATGCTTTAACATCTTAGGATTTTAAATAATTAAGGAATTAGCAATGCCAAGGCCAAGCAAACATCATGTTCCGGGGCAACTAAGTCTTTTTGATGTGGTTGTGACTATACAAGATACACAAAAAGAGTTACATAGAGAAAACAGAAGAGAGAACAATTTACTGGAGGAAATTTTATATGGCAATAGACAGCAATATGGGCGATCTGCAAATAATTCATCAGTACCTACCAAAAGAAGCAATGACAATGATCAAACAGCATCTAAATTCATCTCATTGTTCAATATTGGCCAGATGGGCAATGAACAGCCCGGAGAAGTTGGTAAAGTTATACGAGGAAGATATAATAATCTTACTGGAGAGAGTGAACAGACAGGAGAGCTTGGAACACGAGGCGATTTACTCGGACAAGGGAGACGACCTGATAAATCAGGGTTACAGCAAGTGGGAAGTCTTGGAAGTGATGGGAGTGAATACAGAGCTGTAAACTATGTAATTTCAGAAGCAGATAATCTTGGCCAAGGCGGAGCAAAGGCAAAATATCAGGATAATATCAAGGCCATTCAAATTCTGCATAAAATCAAGGAAGAAAATAGAAACGCAAGTCCGGATGAACAAAAAATTCTAGTCAAATATGTGGGCTGGGGTGGATTGCCACAAGCCTTTGATGATGGAAATGCAAATTGGGCTAAGGAATATGATGAACTAAAAGCCCTTATTTCTGACTCTGACTATACCAAAGCAAGGCGTTCTACCCAAGATGCCCATTTTACCTCTGAAACCATAATAAATGGAATGTATGAGGGGCTTAAGCATTTGGGAATTGATAAAACTGCAAGTCCTTTAAAAATCTTAGAACCATCGGTAGGAATTGGCCATTTTATCGGCTTAAAACCAAAGGAATTTAACGCCAAATTCTTCGCCATTGAACAAGACAGTTTAACTTCTGAAATTGCAAAATTGCTTTACCCAAAAGAAAATCATAAAAATATAGGCTTTCAAGATACTGAATTTGCAAAAAATCTCTTTGATATAAGCATTGGCAATCCACCCTTTGGGCAACAAAAACTTTTTGATAAAAACTTCCCACAACTTAGCGGATTTTCCATACACAACTACTTTATAGCAAAATCCCTTGACTTACTCAAAGAGGGGGGAATTGGGGCTTTTGTTGTCAGCCGTTATTTTATGGACACTCAAACCTTGGGACATAGAAGTTATATTGCCGATAATTCCCATTTTTTAGGTGCAATTCGTCTACCATCAAACGCTTTTACAGAAAATGCCCTTACTGATGTCACAACAGACATTGTATTTTTTCAAAAGAAAACACAGCTTGAGAAAGAACAAGGAATTACCAAGGGAAATACTTCTTGGGAAAAACTTTCAGAAGTCAGTTTTTATGATCAGCAAACCCAAGATTATAAATTTGGAACGATAAATCGCTATTTTGCCAATCATCCTGAACAAATTTTGGGAGAAATGCAATTTGTTCGGGGGCAATTTGCCGATGAACTAAAGTGTATAGCCTTTAAAGATGGAGATTTAAAAAGTCAACTTTTACAAGCTATCAAAGTTTTACCACAAAATATTTTTAGCTTTGCTGAAAGTGAAAAAACTTCTGTTCAGAGCAATCAGGCTCAAGAATTTACCAAAAGTGAGTATTTTAAAAACCTTAAAATGGATTCGCTTTGTAAATATAATTCAAAAGTTTACAGCAAGAAAAAAGATGAATACGGTGAAGAAATTCTCTATGAAGAAAAAACTAAAAACCATAAAGAATACCAGCGTATTAGTGGAATGATTGACCTTAGAGACACACTCCGCTCTTTGATAAACTTGGAAAAAACAAGTAATGATAATAAAATAATTGAAGAAAAAAGAACTTTTCTAAATTCTCAATATCAGCAATTTCAAAGTAAATTTGGATTTTTAAATTCAACTACAAATAAAGGCCTTTTTAAATACGATCCGGAAAGTTCGCTCATTCAATCCCTTGAAAAGAATTACGACAAGGGAATAACTAAGGAGCAAGCTGAAAAGTCCGGACGAGAACCTAGGCTTCCATCTGCCATAAAGTCGGACATCTTTCATAAAAGAATTTTAAGGCTGACTGAGTTGGCTACCCATGCGGATAGCACCAAGGACGCTCTTGCCATCTGCCTAAGTGAAAAAGGTGCTGTTGACTTTGATAGAATTTCTTCACTGGTTAAAAAAACTGCTAAAGAAGTGCAAAAAGAACTGCAAAATGAAAGATTGATTTTCCTAAATCCTTTATCGCAAGAATGGGAAATAAAAGACAAATATCTTACCGGGAATGTGAAGGAAAAGCTTGCTGTTGCCACTAGATATGCGGAAAGCAATCCAGAACTTTATAAAAATAATATCAGCTCATTACGGGAAGTTATTCCGCTAGATATTGAGGCCGTGGATATTGGCGTTCGTCTTGGTTCTTCTTGGGTTCCACCAAAAGATATTTTGAATTTTATAGATGAAGAGCTCGGTTCGGTAAGCAGATATGGCACAAGATTGGAATATATTCCTTTGCTTGGCAAGTGGGACGCTAAAATTTCAATTTATGACCGTGCTATCAATACAGAACTTTGGGGAACAAGTGATT
>CAYJGE010000011.1:0-35536 GCA_964369835.1 uncultured Mailhella sp. | reverse complement strand
ATCGGAAAAGTTCTTAAAATCATCAAAAAAGATGATCGTGTTTTGGTAGAAAAAATTAATATGGCTAAACGTCATATTAAACCAAATCCCTATAAACGTGATCCCGGTGGAATTGTTGAAAAAGAAGTGCCCATCAGTGTATCTAATGTTATGGTAGTATGCGAAACTTGCAATGCTCCTGTAAAAACCGGTTACAGAACTGATGAAAACAACAAAAAAGTCCGCTTTTGCAAGAAGTGCGACAAAAATATGTAGAAGGTGTTACGATGACACGTTTGGAAACGATATATCGAGATAATGTTATTCCGGTATTGCAAAAGGAATTTGGTTACAAATCCAAGATGCAGGTTCCTGGAATTGAAAAGGTTTCTCTCAATATCGGACTTGGTAGTGCAAGTCAGAACAATAAGTTGTTGGAAGAAGCTGTGGCTGAGCTTTCTGCCATTGCTGGACAGAAAGCTGTCGTGACCCGTGCTAAGAAGTCCATTGCGGCCTTTAAACTTAGAGAGGGCATGCCCATTGGGGTTCGTGTTACTCTAAGAAGTGATCGCATGTGGGATTTTTTAGATAAACTTGTAAATTTTGCTCTGCCTAGAGTTCGTGACTTTAGGGGTATTCCTGACCGTGGTTTTGACGGTCGTGGTAACTTTACCCTTGGCATAAAAGAGCACATGATTTTCCCTGAAATGGAATCAGATAGAATTGAGAACACCAAGGGATTGAATGTTACCATTGTTACAACCGCAACTACCGACAAGGAAGGCAAAATGTTGTTAGATCAACTCGGTATGCCTTTCCGTAAGTAAGGAGATAAATAATGTCTCGTACTTCTTTAGAAGTTAAAGCAACTCGCAAACCAAAGTTTTCGTCCCGTGGCTATAATCGTTGTCCCATTTGCGGTCGCCCTCGTAGTTATATTCGCCATTTTGGTCTTTGTCGTATTTGTTTTCGTAAAATGGCTTTGGCAGGTGAATTACCTGGCGTTCGCAAATCAAGCTGGTAATCAGCTATAAATTTTGGAGTTTATCTCAAGGAGAAATCCCATGACCGATCCCATTGCCGATATGCTTACGCGTATCCGCAACGCTCATTTGGCCCTACACAAGGAAGTAAATGTGCCGCGCTCGAAGATGAAGGAAGCTATGGCCGGCATCCTCAAGCAGGAAGGCTATGTGGAAGATGTGCGTATCGATGATCGCAATATCACCATCGTGCTTAAATATGTTAAAGGCCGCCCTGCAATTAATGGTTTGCGCCGTATCAGTAAACCTGGTCGTCGCATTTATGTAAACGCTAGCCGAATTCCCCGTGTTCAAAACGGACTTGGTATATGTATTTTGTCCACCTCAAATGGTGTGCTTGATGGTATTACCGCTGTTGACCGTAACTTTGGGGGAGAACTTCTTTGCGAAGTTTGGTAGTAAGCATATTTTTGCGAAGGTGGAAATAAAATGTCAAGAATAGGAAAATTGCCCGTAGTTTTACCCAAAGGGGTAGAAGTAAAATTGGGTCAAGATATAGTGGAAGTGAAAGGTCCTAAGGGATCACTTGAAACTCCGCTTTGTAATCTTTTGAAGTATGATGTTACTGCTGAAAGTGTTACCATAACACGTATAGACTCTGAATGTCGTCAAACAGCAGCTCAACACGGACTTCGCCGTACTTTACTTGCTAACTGTGTTGAAGGAGTTAGCAAAGGTTTTTCAAAAACCATGGAAGTAATTGGTGTTGGTTACAAAGTTGCAGTGAAAGGAAATATCCTTGAGCTTGCTCTTGGTTTTTCACATCCTGTAATTGTTGAACTTCCTAAAGGAATTGAAGCAAAAGCCGAAGGCAATAAGCTTACAATTTCCGGAACTAACAAAGAACTTGTCGGTGAAATGTGCGCAAGAATTCGTCGTCTTCGTAAGCCTGAGCCTTATAAAGGTAAAGGTATTAAGTATGAGGGTGAAATTATTCGTCGTAAAGCCGGTAAGTCCGGTGCTAAAGGCAAATAAGGGGTATAAATTATGATGCTTTCTAAGAATGATATTCGCAAAAAGCGTAAAATTCGTATTCGTAAGCAACTTTCCGGCACAGCCGAACGTCCTCGTTTGGTAGTGTTTCGCTCCAATTTGCACATTTATGCCCAAATTGTAGACGATGAAAGCGGTACTACTTTGGCTCAAACTTCAAGTCTTTGTCTTTCAAAAGGCGGAGAAAAAGTTTTGGCAAATAAAGCCGGTGCTGAAAAAATAGGCAAGGAAGTCGCTCGTATTGCCATTGAAAAGAACATTAAAAAAGTTGTTTTTGATCGCAATGGTTATCTATATCACGGAAGGATTAAGGCTGTTGCCGATGCTGCTCGTGAAGGTGGACTTGAGTTCTAATGGATTGTGCTGCTTTGCAGCACCAAATGAGAAACTTACAGTTTTATAAACTGATAAGTGCAGGAAAACAGATGGAACAGAAGCAAGAAACGCAAGATTCCGGTCTAATCGAAAAAATAGTCCATTTGAACCGGGTTGCGAAAGTTGTTAAGGGTGGTAGACGCTTTAGCTTTAGTGCCCTAGTTGTTGTTGGAGATGGTAACGGCAGTGTTGGTTTTGGACTTGGTAAAGCTCAAGAAGTGCCTGAAGCACTTCGTAAAGCTTCCGAAAAAGCCAGAAAAACCATGGTCAAAATTCCTTTGGTTGAGGGAACACTTCCCTATGAAATTCTTGGTCGCTTTGGAGCAGGTCGTGTTCTTTTGAAACCGGCTTCACGCGGTACAGGGGTAATTGCAGGCGGTGCAGTTCGTGCTGTAATGGAAGCTGTAGGAATTACTGACGTATTATCAAAGGCTATTGGTACAAATAATCCTCATAATGTTTTACGAGCAACAGTTCAAGGTTTAACTTCATTAAGAAGTGCAGAAGAAGTTTCCGAACTTCGTGGCAAAAAGCTTGAAGCTCCTCGTAAATAAGGTTGGTATTTGCCATGTCAGAAATTAAAGTAAAATTAATTAGAAGCCGAATTGGGATTAAGCCAAATCAAAAGAAAACTCTTGATGCTCTTGGTCTCAAACGTCGTGAAATGGTAAAGACTTTTAAAGATAACGCTGCAATTCGCGGCATGATCAAAAAGGTATTTCACCTAGTAGAGGTCAGTGCAGTATGAGATTAAACGACCTATATCCTTTTCCTGAAGAACGTAAAAGTCGTAAAAGACTTGGACGTGGCGACGGATCCGGACTTGGTAAAACTTCAGGCAAAGGTCACAAGGGGCAAAATGCTCGTGCCGGCGGTGGAGTTAAGGCTGGATTTGAAGGTGGTCAAATGCCACTTATGCGTCGTTTGCCAAAACGTGGCTTCAAGAATTTCAAATTTAAAGTTACATTTGAAGTAATCAATTTAGATAAACTTCAATCAGCATTTGAAGGTGTTAATGAAGTTAGTCTTCTTGATATTTATACTCGCGGACTAGTAAGTTTTGGTGCACCTGTCAAAATTCTTGGTGATGGTGAAATGACCAGAGCCATGACTGTTGAAGCTCATAATTTTTCTAAATCAGCCTCAGATAAAATCAAAGCTGCCGGCGGAACAGTTCATAACCTTATGTTAGATGCTTGTTCTTGCCATTGTGGTTGCGGTTGTGAATCAAACGATATAACAGGCGATTCTGCTGTTGTCGGTTGTGAATTGACACCCGAATCAAAAAGCGTTGAGGAATAAGCTGTGGCTGCCCCTACAGATAGACTAGCCCCTCCACCGGAGCTTCTCACAAAGATATTGTGGACATTTTTCTTATTATGTTGCTATCGTCTTGGAGTTTATGTTCCGGTTCCGGGTGTTGATGTAGTTGCTCTGTCAGACTTTTTTACTAATCTTCAAAGTTCGATTTTTGGACTTTTGAATATGTTCTCAGGCGGAGCTTTGACCAATGTTTCTGTTTTTGCTCTTGGGATCATGCCATATATCTCGGCATCAATCATAATGCAACTTGTGCAAGTTGTCAGTGTTGATATAAAGAGAATGGCAAAAGAAGAAGGACAGGCAGGCAGGCGTAAAATAACTCAATATACAAGATATTTGACTGTGCTTATCTCCATAGTTCAAGGTCTTGGAATAGCGGCATTTTTGGAAGGTATGACCAGCCCGGACAACTTACCTGTTGTAATGGAAGCCGGTTGGGAATTCAGAATTATCACCATGATTACTTTGACAGCAGGAACTGTGCTTGTTATGTGGCTTGGTGAGCAAATTACAGCCAAAGGTATTGGTAACGGGATTTCCTTAATTATCTTCTCAGGTATTGTTGTTGGTATCCCCGGTGCAATAGTTCAAACTTATCAACAAATTTCAGCCGGTGCAATGAATATAATTGTAGCTTTATTGGTTCTTATCTTTATGGCCGCAGTTTTAATCGGAATTGTTTTTGTTGAAAGAGCTCAAAGGCGTATACCAATTCATTATGCCAAAAGACAAATGGGTAGAAAAATGTATGGTGGGCAAACTACACACTTGCCCTTAAGAATTAATACCGCCGGTGTTATTCCCCCTATTTTTGCTCAAAGTTTATTGCTGTTTCCCGCAACCATAGGCAGTTTTGCAAGTGCTGCGTGGATTCAAAGTATTGTAGATCAATTTCAACCAACAAGTATTGTATATAATATAGTATTTGTTGCATTAATATTCTTCTTTTGCTTTTTTTACACTGCTATTATTTTTGATCCTAAAGATATAGCCGAGAATCTTAAAAAAGCAGGCGGATTTGTTCCCGGTATCAGACCCGGTGATAAAACCCGTGAATACATCGATACTGTACTTAGTCGTCTCACCCTTTGGGGCGGCGTGTATATATCAATAATTTCTGTAATTCCCATGCTCCTGATGGCACAGTTCAACGTACCATTTTATTTTGGTGGAACAAGTTTGCTAATCTTGGTCGGCGTATCTATTGATTTTATGGGTCAAATGGAATCCCATATGATTTCAAAGCAATATGATAGCTTGGCTGCGAAAAACAGAAAAGGACGCTAAGTTTTATGAAAAAGTATAGGGGTGTCTTTTTAAAGAACCAGCAAGAAATTAGCCTCTTGCGCATCGCCAATGGAATGGTTTCTACGATTTTAGACACACTAAGTACTATGATAAAACCCGGCATATCAACTATGTTACTTGAAAATAAAGTAGTTGAAATGTGTAAAGAAATGAATGTTACACCTTCATTTCTGGGTTATTGCGGTTATCCTTTTGCATTATGTGTTGCCGTGAATGAAACAATTGTTCACGGCTTCCCCTCCAACGACGTTATCTTAAAAGATGGTGATATAATCAGCTGCGACGTTGGGGTTTATTACAAAGGTTTTCATGGCGATCATGCCAGAACATTCTTTGTGGGAGAAGTAAGTGATGAGGCAAAAAAACTTTGCAAAATCACTGAAGAAGCATTGCACTTAGGAATTGCGGCTGCTAGAATCGGTAATGACCTAATAGACATTTGCAGTGCCGTTGAAAAACACGGTAAAGAAAATGGAATGCACATTATACAACGCTTTGTTGGCCATGGTATAGGTACAAGTTTGCATGAAAAACCCGAAATACCGAATTTTACTGGTAGAGGGGTACCAAAATTACCTTTGCAAGAAGGTATGGTGCTTGCAATTGAACCCATGTTTGCCCTAGGCACACATGAAGTGGATATTTTATCAGACGGTTGGACTGCCAACACAAAAGATAAAAGTTTAGCCGCTCACTATGAGCATAGCATAGTTATTCAAAAAACCGGCCCTGAAATTTTAAGTTTAACTTCTAATTATATAGGCTAGTTATATGAAAAAATTGGAAATGGTGAGGATAGCCTCTTGACAAGGATAGAAATATCCCATAAATAAGACAACTTCGGCAGTGATGCCAAGTTTTGAAATACATTAGCGGAGAGAGCAATGAAAGTAAGGCCGTCCGTCAAAAAAATCTGCCCAAAGTGTAAGGTTATCAGACGCAAGGGTATACTAAGAGTTATCTGCGAAAACCCAAGACATAAACAACGTCAAGGTTAAACTTGCAGGAGTAATACAATGGCAAGAATTGCAGGTGTTGATTTGCCGCGTGGCAAAAGAGCGGATATAGCGCTCACCTACATCTATGGTATTGGTCCAAAGACATCAATTGATATCTTTGCAGCTACTAAAATAGAATGGAATCGTAGCATTGATGACTTAAGTGCCGAAGAGGTGAACGAACTACGTAAGGAAATTGAGTCCCACTATAAAGTTGAAGGTGATCTTCGTCGTGAAGTCAGTTCAAACATTAAGAGATTAATGGATGTTGGCTGTTATCGTGGACTTCGTCATCGTCGTGGTTTGCCTGTTCACGGACAGCGCACAAAAACAAATGCCCGTACCCGTAAAGGTCCCCGTCGTGGTGCTGCGGGTAAAAAGAAATAGGGATAAACCGTCAGGTTTATAATCCCAAGGGAAGAGTGCAATGGCAAGAGCCAAAAGAACAGTTAAAAAAAGAGAAAAGAAGAATATACCACTCGGTTTAGCTCATATTCAATCTTCTTTTAATAATACCATTATTACCTTTACTGATACCCGCGGTAACACAATTAGCTGGGCATCAGCCGGGCAAAGCGGATTTAAAGGTTCTCGCAAATCTACTCCTTTTGCTGCTCAAGTAGCTGCTGAAACAGCTGCTAAAAAAGCACAGGAAAATGGTATGCGTACTGTTGGTGTTTATGTAAAGGGCCCGGGTTCCGGTCGTGAATCTGCAATGCGTGCCATAAATGCTGCAGGTTTTAAAGTTGCGTTTATTCGTGACGTTACGCCTATCCCCCATAACGGTTGTCGCCCTCCAAAGCGTCGCCGCGTATAATTAGGAGAACCAGCTGTGGCTAAATATAATGATGCAAAATGCCGTATTTGCCGTCGTGAAGGCAGCAAGTTGTTTTTAAAGGGTGATCGTTGTTTCACAGATAAATGTGCACAAGATCGTCGCCCTTATGCTCCCGGGCAACATGGCAGAAATCGTAAAAAACTAAGTGATTACGCACTAATGCTTCGTGAGAAGCAAAAAGTTCGTCGTTCTTACGGTGTTTTGGAAAAGCAATTTAGAGGTTATTTCTATTCTGCCGATATGGCTAAAGGAGTAACAGGTGAAAACTTGCTTATTACTTTGGAACGTCGTTTGGATAATGTAGTTTATCGTATGGGTTTTGCAAATTCACGTTCACAAGCTCGTCAGCTTGTTCGTCACGGTATATTTACTTTGAACGGACATAAAGTTAACATTCCATCTTTACAAGTTAAAGTTGGCGATGAAGTGCTTGTGAAAGAAAAAAATCGTAAAATACCTGTTATAGCTGACGCTCAAGGTGCAATAGCACGTCGTGGATGTCCTACATGGATTGAAATCGACAGTGCAAGTTTTAAGGGTATTATAAAAGCATTACCTCAACGTGATGATATTCAAACACCAATCAATGAATCTCTAATTGTTGAGTTATACTCTAAATAAACAAGGATAGTCATGTCCACAAATCAAGCCAATAATCTTACAAAAGCTCGCAATTGGGCAGTGCTTGTAAAGCCTGAACAAATAGTTCGTGACAATGAAGTGTCAAACTCTATGTATGGACGCTTTGTTTGCGAACCTCTTGAAAGGGGCTATGGCACAACAATTGGCAATGCTTTGCGTCGAGTTTTGCTTTCATCTTTACAAGGCTCTGCCTTTGTAGCTGTGAAAATAGCAGGCGTTTATCATGAATTTTCCAGCGTCCCCGGGGTGCTTGAAGATGTTACTGATATTATTTTGAATATCAAACAAGTTCGCCTTGCCATGGACGTAGATGAACCGCAAATACTAACTTTAAAAGTTGATAAAAAAGGCATAGTTAGTGCGGCAGACATTCAGGAAAATCAGCATGTAGCAGTACTGAATAAAGATCAACACATAGCAACATTAACTGAAGATGTTGAGTTTGATCTTGAGTTTGAAGTGCGTATGGGCAAGGGCTATGTTCCTGCCGATATGCATGAAGGGCTTAATGAGGACATAGGACTGATTAAGCTTGACTCTAGTTTTTCTCCAATTCGTAAGGTATCTTATACCATTGAACAAGCACGGGTTGGGCAAATGACAAACTATGACAAACTAATTTTGGAAGTATGGACAGATGGTTCTGTAACTCCTGAAGACAGTATTGCCTACAGTGCTAAAATTATAAAAGAACAGATTTCTGTCTTTATTAATTTTGATGAACAAACATCAGAAGAAAATGGTCTTGGTGCTAGTGAAGTCGGTGATATAAATGAAAATCTGTTCAAAAGCATTGATGATTTGGAACTTTCGGTCAGAGCAATGAATTGCCTTAGAAGTGCAAACATTGCAACTGTGGGTGAACTTGTTCAGAAATCAGAAAATGAAATGCTAAGAACAAAGAATTTCGGTAAGAAATCACTTGATGAAATAAAACTTATGCTTATCAATATGGGGCTTGACTTTGGTATCAAGGTTGATTCCTTTGATAAGAAATATCAGGAATGGAAAAGGAAACAACACCATGAGGCATAGTAATTCCGGTAGAAAATTGGGAAGAACTCCATCCCATCGCAAAGCCTTATTTAATAATTTGGCTAAAGCACTTTTAACTCACGGTAAAATACGCACAACTGAAGCAAAAGCTAAAGATTTGCGTGGTGTTGTCGAGCCATTAATAACTCTTGCACAACGTAATGATGTACACTCAAGACGCTTAGCTTATCGCGTACTTGGTTCACATCAATTAGTAAAACATCTCTTTGATGTAATTGCACCACAATATGCAGGAATCAAGGGTGGTTATACAAGAGTGTTAAAGCTTGCTATACCCCGCCGTGGTGATAATGCTCCCATGGCAATTATTGAATTGATTAATAATCAGCCTGAAGAACAAACTGAAAGTGCTGAATAAGAATTAAAATTCATATATAATAAAAAAAGTCTTGCAACTGCAAGGCTTTTTTTATTTAAAATTAATGATGTGTCAAATAATTTTTCTTGAAATGATTTAATTTTTAAGATATATTTAATTATATCATATTATATTAAAAAAATTAGCTTGTTTAAACATAATTCATGGGGGCTTTTGATGAAAAAAATATTACCTTGCTTACTGTTATTTTTTATGTTATTTTTTAATGTTAATTTTGCTTATGCTGTAAAAAATATAAGCATTGAAAATGATTCTTATTCAGATTTGTATTTTGTTTTTCGTTACCAAGATTTTAGAGAAGGTGATGATGGCGGTGTATGGGTAACTGAAGGTTGGTTTAAAGTTGACGCGATGTCCACTAAAGTCAGAAAACTATATACAGATAATGCTACTTTCTATCTTTATGCTGTTCAAGAAGATTTAAGGGGTTATTTTGGAGGTAATAGCAATGATACAAGAGATAGAAGCTATAGTATAGTGTATAATGAGAGTATGTATTTACAAGGTAATGCAAAGCCTAATGCAGGTAAATATTATACTCCTAGGTTTAAACGTTATTACTTTCCTGAGGACAATAGAAAACTGAAATTTACCTATGACATGTTTACTGAGTTTAAAAAGAAATAATTAATTTATAAATTGATTGGAGCCTATATGAAGAAAAAAATTATATTTTCATTGTTTGCTTTATTTTTATTTACCATATTTAGCGTAGATGATGCCTTTGCAGTAAAAAAAATTACAATTAAAAATGAAACAAGAGAGAAAATTTCAATAGCTGTCAGATATCAAGATTATCGAGAAGGTGATGATGGGGGAGTGTGGGTAACAGAAGGCTGGTTTCCTGTGCCTGCCTATGATCAATCTACCTTGCATGTTAATACAGGTACAGCAACCATGTACTTTTATGGAGTTGTGCCCAAAGATATTTATAGAGGTTATGGTGGCAGTGCTAACGATACCAGAGATAGAGATTATCTAGTCTCCTTCTCGTCAGTAATCTATTTACAAGGTAATACAAAGCCAAACGATGAATACGTTTTTAAAGTTAGATTTAATAGACACTATATCCCTGAGAACAATGCTGTTATTACCATTACCGATGATATGATTAAAAAAGTTAATCTTGTACGAATTAAATAGGGTGTGTTTCTAAATTCTTGTACTGTTTCTATTATTTGTTTTGCGAAGCAAAATCAATTTGTTTTTTTATTACTTGTTTTTGCTTCGCAAAATCAAGTTGGGTTTCTATTGTCATAAAATATAGGGGTAAACCGGTCAGACTTCCAATATCTGCGTCAAGCTGTAAATTTTATCGGTTATGTACTCGAGTACACGCCCTCTAAAATTTTTCGCTTTCCTTGCTCTTGAAAGCCTGCCTTATTTTACCCGCTATTTTATGACACTACCTCGCTTTTTGCTTGTCAAAACGAATAGTTATTAAATCGTTTATGCCTTTTATAAGGAGAAGCAAAAAGCGATTTAATGGAACGTGACCCCCCCCGTCATATTGCCTACGCTTCGCTTAGCAATATGACACCCCCCTTACAATGCTTGCAAGCGAGCACAAGGGTGAAAGGTAAAATTTCAAATTTTTATCATAAAAAGTAAGTCTTTATTATAATATTAAATAATTTAGAAACACACACTAGTGAAAATTTCATATTTTGCTATTTTTCAAACAAAGTTTAAAAAATCATTGGGGTTTGCAAAGGAGTCACTCCCTTTGCTGGGGTTTGGGGGCAAACACGTTAATCCGCTTGTGAAAATTACTTTCAAAAATAAAAATACTTAAAAAATTATTTTTTAAAAAACAAATGTAAAACAATATGTTATAAAAATTGTTTTTTAAGGAAAGGGGGAGTTTGAGCAGGGCTAACGCATCTTAATTGAAATAATTTTTCACTTTTATAATATATTGACATATCATTGTTTTTTTCATTTAAATTTTATATATTTTTTGTATAAAATATGTTTTTTTAAGGAAAGGGGGAGTTTGAGGGGGAAAAACTCGTTTTTATCAAAAAAACGTGGTTTTCCCCCTCAAAAAATACTAAAACGGATTGACGTGAGGGGCGAAGCCCCCAAATTGGAATAATATGAGAAGAGTAAAGATTTAATATCCGCCGCCACCGCCTGAACGTGAAGAACCTGAACTCTTGCTATCTTTTATGACTATAGTTTTTTCGGTTTTGCGAATAAAAACATCATTTCTGTGTCTGAGGTTAAAACTGTTATCTTGAAGATAGTTCATGGCTTCTTCTTTTATCCCTGTGGTATTCATAGCTTTAATTAAGCTATATAGACGTATAGCTGCAATAAGTAATGAAAGAAAAAAACCTATGCCCAAGGCAGTATAAACATAATGAAAATTAATAAAATAATACCAAGGTAAAGGTTCACGGGAAGATTCATAATAAGGGTCAGATGAGGATATGTAAGAAGAGTTATAAGAATACTCGGAGGTTTCAAGCTCCAAAAGTTCTTGGGTGAAATTTAAGTGAGCGAGATAGGCATAATAAAACTCGCCTTTTTTTAAATATGGAACCACTATTTCAGTAATTCTGTCTAAGGTATAAGATTCTGAGAAAATTTCTCGTCCAAATCCTCTGGCAGAAGTGTAATATTCCCTTATGCCTAAATCATGGGCAAAAACTACTCCACTTACTTCTTCTGTTATATATTTAAAATTATCGGTATAATTGCCTAAGTCATAAGAATTATAAGTATTTAATATGAGTAATGTATAGTCAAAATCATATTTTTCCTTAATTTGATTGATTTTTCTTTGTATTTCCAATTTTTGATGAATGGTTAATAAATTTGCTTGATCAAAAATACTTGGATATTCGGAAGAAAATTTTTTTTCTTCTATTCTAAATTGTTGCTCAAGATCCTGCTCGGAAGGATTGGCTTTTGTTTCGGAAGTGAGCATGGTTAAAACCAATGTAAATGTAAGCAAATATATAATATGTCTGATGTTTTTCATTTTTTTTCCTAGTGTTAATGAATATTTGATTAAGAATTTAATTCATAATTTTCATACAACATAATTATTAATAAAATTAATCCATAAACAACAGGGCTTAGGAAAACAAAGCTAATGAGAAGTGTTTTAATATATTCTTTAATGCTTTTAGTTTTGTCTACGGGTAATTTACCCGAAATTTTACCGGTTTGTCCATTAATAGCAAAGGGGAATATGGTATCATTATAGGATAAATGAAACATCCAAATTGGTAAAAGGGCGTAACGAACATCATCGTCTTTTGTTTCTATTTTTGCTTTTTTACAGCTAATTTTACTATAACCTGATAATGTTGTCCTGAAAAGACTGTGCATGGAATTTATAACTCTGCTTTCGGCTTTTTTAATTCCGTCTTCAACATCAAGATCAAATTTGTCAGCGAAGTAACCGGCCATATACATAGGATTAAATTCTTTAAACTCTTCAAAATTATAGGGTTCTAAACCATCCATATAGGCATCGTCCAATTTTTTGGAAGCATCCACGGGCACACTTTTGAAATCTGCATGTCCTGCTCTTTCCAGCTCATAATATTTAGTGGTTATTGTTTTGTATTTACCTCTGGTAACAGAAGTTGTTATACTACCATCATAAACAGCTTCACCGTCTCCCTTACATGAAAATAACCAGTAGGGAACATACATACCTGCAACTTTTTCAATCCTGTTATTTTCAACAAAGGCATTGGGGATTAATTTTTGCTTTGAATAAAAATCTGTTAAAATTTTCTTTGCTTCTTCTTTTTGTACTTTAAATGGTATGATATAATCAGGTTTTAACATTCCATCGATATTTGTTTCAATTATTGTGGCATTGGTGCAATACATGCACTCAGTTGCAATGGTATTACCATCAGAAATGATTTGAGCCCCACAAGAAGAGCAAGAATAACCGGGCAAGTCTTCCATCATCTCATGTTCTTTGATCTTACCTGCCTCTTTCCAATCAACAGGTTCATTTATAGATTCATTTAAAGATTCATCTTCATCTTTATTTGAACTAAAAATGTCCTTTTCAAATTCACTATCGCAATATTCACAGACTAATTTTTGTTTTGCCGAATTAAAGTATACGGGGCCATCGCACTTTGGACATACATAATTTAAAGTTTCTTCCATATTGTTCCCTTGTTCTTCCCTTATTGTTTTCTTGCTGTATTATGTAATTTTTCAAGTATTTAGTAGATGTATTATTTTATGGTTAGTATATTTAATATAATCTAAAAAAAAATGCAAGAAATAATATAATTATTTCTTGCATTATACATGTTAATCCGTTTTTGTGCTTTTTGAGGGGGAAAACCACGTTTTTTTGAAACATTCCACGACGCCTGACGGCTGGGCGAGTTTTCCCCCTCAAACGTAAGCAATCGCTTCCCTCTTTCCTTAAAAAACAAATTTTTCTAACATATTGTTTTATAAAAGTTTTTAAAAAATAGATTTAAAAATAATTGATTTTTTTGAAAGTAAATTTCACAAGCAGATTGACGTGTTGCATTATACATGTTAATCTAATTTGCAATAAAGACAGGTTTTTATTCTTATCTATTGCAAAACAAATTTATTGTAATGAAAAATTAGGCACTTGCTTCAGGGGCTTGTTCTGTCTTTTTACTTTTACCTCTCATAATAATAAATATGACCAAGACAAGGGCTATTGCCAACAGGCTGATCGCTAAGATTGGTCTAAACCTAATCCATGACAATGCAAAGATTATTAGTGACCAAGCAATACCAAGAATTGAAGAAATAATTCCTGTGCCAAAAGCCACAAGACTTCCTAGGAATGGAAGAATATCGGCAAGAATAACAAGAGGTGCAAAAATCATTTTAAATCCGGCAATGACCACAAGAACACAAATAATTCTGATAATCCATGCCATCATGGAATTAGCATCTTTTGCTCCTTGGAAAAGAGATTGTTTAGACTCTTGATTATTGGAAAGTTCATAAAAATCGTTTCCATTGGAGGCAATGAATTTTTCAAAAGTACTTCCACTTACTTGTGCAATAAGAGAAATATTGGTATTGCCTGTTTTGGAGTAGGTAATCATCATGTCACCGATTTCAGGAGTAGCTTTACTTAAACCCAAATAAATTTCATTTCCTGAAACGTGTACCCTGTTTTGATTTTGCATGCCCATTTGGTTATTTTGGTAACCCATTTGGTTTTGTTGCATGCCCATTTGATTGTTTTGATAACCCATTTGGTTTTGTTGCATGCCCATTTGATTGTTTTGATAACCCATTTGGTTTTGGTTGTTTTGATAACCCATTTGGTTTTGGTTGTTTTGATAACCCATTTGGTTATTGTACATATTTTGTTGTCCAATATGTAAACCTTGGTTAATGTTTTGGATTTGATCTTGGGTTAATTCAATATTAAGTGGTTGATTTTTAGAAATGGATGCAATTAAAAATGATGGTAGGGAATAGGCACCAAAACTGACATTTTGAGCTAACCAAGTCTCATTTTTTACAGAACTTTGGAAAATTATATGGTTTTGATGTCCTGCCGGTTTTTTAAAGCCTGATGAGTCAACAGGATTGCTTACCCATGATTTTGCATAGGAATAGGTTGTAATTTTTTCTTCTGTTCCACCGGCGTGTTTTACTGTTTCGGTTTTTGAACTTTCAACCCATTGATAAAATTTAACACTTCTGGAAAGTCTTATGCCATTTGTACTAATTCCCATTGTGGAATCAGATAAAACATCATTGGTTTTTGCTTCGCCTTTTGCGTAGACAAGTTTACCATTAAAAGATGAATCCACACTATCAATATTTGGCATATCAACAGTTAGAAGTTCAGCTTCGGCAATTGCACCTGCCTCTCTGACGGTTCTTCCTTCATTATAATAAATACCATAGGATGCCACAAGAATTAAAACAATTCCTGTAATTATACCTTTAAAAGAATTTCCAAGTCTTTGAAACCAATTTGTACTGGTTACTTCAGTATAACTTTCATTTGACATAATTAATCTCCCAATAAATTAAAGGTTTATAAAATGGCAATTCCCAAGATAGCGATTTTTAGAAATTTATCATAAAAATCACTATCAAGGGTAAGACTAAGCATATTCTAAATAAAAAATAGCTTCTTAATTTATTACAATGTTTATTTCATAAGTCCTGCTGTAACGTCAGGGAAGACCACATGGAACATGAGCCATGCCATGAACAAGGTTAGAGCTAAGTTGAATGATTGACCGCAAACATACAGAATAATTGGCTTTCCACCTTTGAAATACTTTGCAAAGTCTCTAAAGTTTGTGGCCAGACCAATGGAAATGAATGATAGAGCAAAGAACCATCCACGGAAGCCTTTTGTAATTGAAAGCATACCTTTATCCACCATGGTATGTCCAAGGTCAGGTCCAAAGCTTGTGCTAAATACTGAAAACATTACGGAAGCAATTAAGAAACCGATAACGAATTTTGGGAAACGGTGCCAAATTTCCATGACACTAACACCACTGTCTGTACAATCCACTTCAACCTTGGTACACCAATAAACGGCAACACCAAAGGCAGTTACACCAATTAATACGTTTTGAATCATTTTAATTGTGGCGGCTACTTGCATTGCAGTGGGTCCGATAAAGGCGCCGGCAGCCGCAACAGCTCCGGTAGCGTCAATTGTTCCACCAATCCATGCACCGGCAACAACTTCATCAAGTCCAATTGCTTTAATAACAACTGGTAAAACAATCATCATAATGGCTGTGAAAGTTAATGAAATACCGATTGAAAGGGTAAGTTCTTCTTTTTTAGCACGACAAGCAGCGGCTGTTGCAATGGCAGCAGAAGTTCCGCAAACAGACATGTCGGCTGAAATAACGATATTTAAGGTCTTTGAAGGCATTTTTAATACTTTTTGACCAAAAATATAGGTTGTAATAAGAACTATAGGTGTTACTATCCATGCAATAAAGATACCGGGAAGACCGATGGCAACAATTTTATTGAACAATACTTCAGCACCAAGCAAAACAAGACCGGTTTTGATATAATATTCAACTTGAACACCCGGCATCATCCATTTTGGGGTGCTGATGGTATTGGCTATGGCCATACCGATTACGATTGACCAAATTTCAGCATTAATACCAAAACTGCTCATCCAGCTTTGTTTGCCAAGAATTTGAGCAATAATACAAAGGATAAATACGCCGACAAAACCAACAATAAATTTGCCTACAGGTTGCCCCATAAAGAGTATGCCAATACTCATCAATACGGCTAAAATAACACCTAAAATCAGCATTTTAGGTATTAAATTGTAAGGTTTGATCATTTTCTGATTAAGTTTAACCGCATCACCTTGAGCTTTTGACCACTCACCAATGGCTTTTTCTGCTGCAGTATTTAAGCCTTCATTACCGTAATTGGCAGCTTTTGCAGCTTCATCGGCGGCCAAGGCAACAATTTTCAAATCATTGGCTTTTTCTTTGGCATCTTGAACTTGGGGAATAAGCGAGGCATTTCTTGCATCTGCTTCTTCTTGGGTTAAAACCATTGATTCAAGTGGATTTGAGTTCCACTTTTTTGGTGTTGCCAAAAATGAAGTAATGGCTTTGGCATTGGGAATTGAAGATGCCACTAAATTTTTTTTACTGACCATTGCTTCAACATAAGCTAAAGTTTCATAAGGTTTTTCTTTTTCAGCAGCAATTATTGCATTATAATCTTCAATCTTTTTTGCAAAATCACTTTTGGTTGGCATAATAGTGAAAATTGCAAGTGCACATAGTAAAAGACCTATCCAAATTGCCCAATAATCCTCTTTTTTCCACAGATCGGATATCTTACTCTCCGCTCTGTCGACAACATAACTTTCCTCAGACATAATTCCTCCTAAACAAGAATTAAATTGTTTTATTTTAAAAAATTTAATTTCTAAATTTATAGACATTAGAATTGTGATTTTTTTATCAAACAAGTTTTTAAAGAAAAAATTTAAAATCAAAAAAATTTAAACTGGAGTTATTTTAAAAATTCATATAATAGCTATTACATAATTATTATATAAATATATTGTAGATTTTTATAGGAAAAGCATTATGAAAATAAACTTGAAAGGCTGGATAAAAGAAAACGCTAAAATATTATATGAGGCTAATAATGAAGCTAGACTAAAACTTAAGGCTATATATTTTTATGCGTCATGTAAATACGATATAAAATTAATGAAAAATTGTAAAGAAAAAAAAGCACCTTTTAACTGTGGGCTAAATTCTTTACAAGAAGCAAATCAGGAAGCAAGTTTTATTTTATGTCATTGTTTGAATATTGATAGGGCAAAAATTTATTATTTAGATGATTATGAAATTAGTCAAGAACAAGCTTTTTTATTGGAAAATTTTGTAAATAGAAGAAAGAATAAAGAACCATTTGCATTGATTGTGGGCAAAAAGTGTTTTTATGATTTAGAGTTCATGGTAAATGAGCATACTTTAATTCCAAGACCGGAAACAGAGTTTTTGGTGGAAGAAGGAATTTTATATATTCAGCAAAATAATTTGACAAAAAGTTGTCTAATGGCTGATTTTGGCTGTGGCACAGCTTGTATTGGCTTATCTGTGCTTAATAAATTTAAAAATGCAAAATGTTTATTTGTTGATATTTCAGATAAAGCCCTTGAAGTAGCCAAAAAAAATGCCTCTGAGCTTGGCTTAAGTGAGCAATGTATTTTTATGCATGCAGACTTTACCAGTCCTAATTTTTCATCAGAAATTCAACAGATTTTAATTAGTCATAAAATAGCTGAGAAAAATTCATCAGCCCTTAAATTTAATTTGATTTTTAGCAATCCACCCTATATTACAGAAAAAGAATATGCTCGCTTAGATTTTACCGTGAAAAATTTTGAGCCAAAACAAGCCCTTTTGTCAAAAGATAAACAAGATAATCAAAATGAAGACAAAGGACTGTTTCACATTGCAGATATTTTAAAAATTGCGGATAAATTATTGCCTAAAAATGGATTATTATTAATGGAACATGGCTATAAACAAGGGCAGGATATTTTAAATTTTATGAACAATTTTTCTTGGCAACATTTTGAAATAAAAAAAGATTATGCTCAAAATGACAGGTATTTAAAAGCGGTTAAATAATAAGGATAAATTTAAAGAAGGAATTTTTATGAACAATGATCTTCAAAAGCAGTTTGAAAAAGAAAAATTATTTTCAAATATTTTACGAATATTTTATTTACTTAGTATCTTTATGTTCTTTTATGGATTATATTCAATTTTTACGGTTACAATGTTTTCCCAAACCACCATGGTGATTTTTTTCTTGTTGGGTGTTATTGTATTCTTGGTTAGTTTATATTTGCTTATTTACGCTCTTTTATATAACCATCAGCAAATTGCCAATGCTTATCAACAAATTTATGATTTGGAAAATTCTGAGCCAAAGCCAAGTTTTGATGATTGTATAGCATATTTTAATGATAATGGTTTTACAATTTATTCCGATTCAAAGGTAATTATTGCCAATAAATTAATTTTATTAAATCATAAGGGTTTGATTAAAAGAGACTATTTAATTCAGATTGTTGTAACGGCACAAGAAATGGATACGGAAGAAAATTCTATGCAAAAACATTTTGAAATCCATGCAAAAGAATTTGAAAAATATAATAAAAGATTTGATAAAATGCTTACCCAAACAAAGAATAAAATTATTACAGTTGGTTGTCATTTGCATTTTATACCAAATCAAATGCCTCCAAATTTAATTCATGAATTTAATATACAAGCCAGACAAAGATACTTGCTTAGATTTGACATGATTTATGACCAAGAAAATTTAAAATTATATTATCCTGCCCATATTGAAAGTTATGAACATCGCTCTTGGTGCGGGCAACTTGTGCCACAGGCCTATGTTGAGGTTGCAAAGTTTATTAATCAGGTTTTTTCCCTAAAAAATAAGTTAATTTAATTGTAAATTCAAATATGTCCATTGAATAGTTGGTGGACTAATGCTAAAAACACGTCATTCCGGTTTTCAAAAATCACAATTTTGGTATGGTTTTTGATTTTTTAAATTTAGTAAAATATAAATAAATCAAAATAGTTATATCATTGTTGAAAAAATGTTTTTTAAGGAAAGGGGGAGTTTGAGGGGGAAAAACTCATTTTTTTCAAAAAAATGGGGTTTCCCCCCTCAATCCGGAATCACGTGCTTTGCTGGGGGATTGGGGGCAAAGCCCCCAAATTGGAATAAAGTGTACTGAAAAAGGTTAGTCCACACTAAAAATTCATAAGAAATGCTGAAAAATAATTTCTTTGGCGTGGATTAATTTTATATTTCCCATTGGGCATCGGATAGCATTTTTTTAGCTTTTTCTACACTAAAACCTCTATTGTTTTCTGTTTTTTCAGAAATATCACGAGGGTTCGATCCATTTTCGGCATAGATTTGGTTTGCACCTGAGATTAAAGATATTATTTCAGGCTCATGAACACCCATTGCCCTGTTTGGTCTGACACAAAGCACGGAAACAGCACAGATTAAAGCCATTTTTGGGGCAGTAATTTCACCTTGGGCAGTCATGGGGCTATTGTCAAAACATATCCTGCGCATTACAGCCATAACATTTACACCATAGTCTTTTGCTCTAAAAATTTCTTCTATAATCTCTTCATTGCCATGTTCAGGTCCAATGGGTTCAACACAGTAATATAATTCAAGTCCTGCTTGTTTTATGGCATTTAATGTATTAATTCTGTCTTCTGATTTTGCTTTTGTTACAAAGCCTTCACCCAAGCGACAAATATGATAAGCTCCTGTAAATCCGACATTTCTAAGTTTTTTTGCATAGTCTGGGTCAAAATCACTTGTGTTAGCGACCATATTTATATTTTTAGGTATTGACTTTCTGAGTTTTTCTCCGATTTTTAAAAACAAATCCTTATCATATTCAGCTGTTGTCATAATGAAAATTTCATTTGCTCCTGCTTTAATTACAGAAAGAGCTTGATCCAAAATTTCTTGGATTGACATTGACTTGTGTTCATTGTCAAAGTTATCGGCAGCCAATTGGCAAAACTGACAGTTTACAGAACATGGAGCCGCATCTATACCTATTTGGGCAAAAATTACCCCTTTATTTTTAAAAGTTTTGCGAGCATATGCATTGGCGTAGTTTAATATTCTATAATAATCATTGCCAAATATTTCTGCATTTAATAATTTAAATGCATCATCACGGTTTAGTATTAAATTTTCTTCAATTTTCCTAAATATTTCTTTCATATATTAATCTTCATCCTTTCCTAGCCAATGGAGTAGGGTATTATATAAAATGCTTGGGGAAATTGGTTTTGTAATATGGTCATTCATGCCATTTTTCAAACTTTTTTCCTTATCGCCTGTCATGGCATGGGCGGACATGGCGATGATTGGTAAGTTTGCATATTTGGGATTTTGACGTATGGTTCTTGTGGCTGTCAATCCATCCATAATCGGCATTTGAATATCCATAAGCACGAGGTCATAAGTGTTTTCTTCAAGCATATCCAAGGCTTCTTGTCCATTATTGGCTATTTCAACAGTATATCCGACACGTTTTAAAAACTCTTTGGCAATTAGCTGATTTATCTGATTATCTTCAACAAGTAATAAGTGCCCTGAATGGACTCCATGGTCTTGATTTTTTGTTTTTGAGACCAGATCTTGACTTGATTCCATGTCTGCAAGGTCAAAAATTGCGGTGAAAAAGAAACTTGAGCCCTTGCCAAGCTCGCTTTCCACCCATATTTCACCTTGCATCATTTGTACAAGGTTTTTTGAAATGGCAAGGCCAAGCCCTGTTCCTCCATATTTTCGAGTTACAGAAGTGTCAGCTTGGGAAAAAGCAGAGAAAAGATTTTCTATTTGATCTTCATGAAGTCCAATGCCTGTATCAGAAACTTCAAATTGTACGTCTAATTTATTTTGTTTATTTTTTATGCTTTTGACTTCAACTTTAATACTACCTTTTTCTGTAAATTTAATGGCATTATTGACAAGATTAAATAAAACTTGCTTTAATCTTAAAGGGTCGCCCAAAATGGTTGTGGTTGCAAACTCTCCTTCGTCCATACAATATTCAAGTCCCTTGGTTTGCATACTATGCCCATAAAGGCTTTCAAGTTCTGAACATATATCATGAATGGAAAAAGGAGTTGACTCCATTTCAAGCTTGCCTGCTTCAATTTTAGAAAAATCTAAAATATCATTGATAATTCGTAAAAGCTCATTGGTTGAAAAAAGAGCTTTTTGCATGTAGTCTTGTTGTAGTTTATCAAGATTTGTAGTGTTTAAGATATGTAATAAGCCTAAAATTCCGTTCATGGGAGTACGAATTTCATGGCTCATATTGGCTAAAAATTCACTTTTTGCCATGGCACTTTTTTCGGCAACTTCTTTGGACATTTGAACTTCATGAAGCATGGCTTTTGTTTCACGCAAATCATGGGTATAGGCAATATACATTTGATCATTTTGTAAGTGGGCAAGTACAAAGGTAATATCAAAAGGAACCGCTACTCCGTTTTTGTCAAACATTTCAATTTCAAAGCGACTTTGCCCTTTTGCATGCACTTCTGCATATTTTTCACGGATTAATTGTATGGTATTTTCCCCATTTGGTTGAGTTTGGGGAAATCTGTTCATGAAGTCATTTATAAAATCTTCTTTCTTTTCATAGGCAAGATGCCTTATTGCTTCGTCATTGCAATCTATCAATTCCATGTCTTTAGTTAATATATTTATGCCAAGGGGAACACCATTTAGGATGGCCTTGGTGCGTAATTCGGCAAGCTGAGCTTTTTTTGCGTTAATTTCTACTTCACGCATGTCTCGAATAAAGCTTATTATCATGTTTTGACCTTTATGCTTTATTCTGACACTGGTCACTTCTGTTGGTAAGCTTTTGCCTGCAATACATGACCCCATCCAAGGGCAAAAGGAAGAGCCTTCTGTTAAAGCCTCAATTAAAGTTTCTTGCATTCTCTTGGCGGAAAGAGTTCCGTCAGGCTGATATTCCGGATATAAAGTGTGAATTTTTTCTATAAATTCAATACGTTCATTTAATCCAAAGGCTTTTGCCATGGCCTTATTACAATCAATAATATTAAAATTTTCATCCCAAATAATTGTTCCGAAAGGGCTTTCATCAAGCATGACTTTGCTATATTCGTCGGATTCTCGAATTTTTTCAAGTTGAGCATAGTATTCTCTTAAATCCTTAAGGTAGCTAAGTAAAATTTCTTCACCGTTAAATGTTCTGCGAATCAAAGTAACTTCAAAGGGTATTATTTCACCTTCCAAAGTTTGAAAATTCCACTCAAGCCTTTTATAACCCTTTTCAAAGGCATCTTCCAAGACTATGGGAACATAATCAACGGAAATTTCCCCATTGGGTTGTTGATGGGGCATGATGTCATAAAATTTATCAATGAATTCATTTTTAGTGTTAAAACCAAAAATATTAATCATTTCTCTGCTGGTCATGATTAATTTATAATCTCTTGTCCAAATTTGAGCAGAAAGAGGCATGGTGTCTAGGATAAGTTGCAGGCGTTCATTGGATTTTGATAATTCACTTTGGCTTGAGCTATATTCATTTATTGTTTTTTCTAAAAATTCTTTATGCCTTTTTTCATTACTTATATCAACAATTATTCCGACCAAGGCATTGCAATTGCTTCCTTTGACCGCAAAGCCTTTGCTCCAATACAGAGAGGGAACAGTACCTTTAGCGACTTGAAAAAAAGTATCATAATGAAATTCGCTGTTGTTCTCAAGGGCATATAAATCTTCTCTTTGATATTTTTCTCTTTCAGACATTGGCAAATGATCTGCTTCAAGAACAGTTTTGCCAAGCATATTTTGTTTGTCAATATTGAAAAAATCTTCATAAGCTTTATTAAATACAGTAAAATGACCATCTTTGTCTTTTGCAAAAACAGGCATAGGAATAGAATCCACCAATGATTCATAACAGTTTAGTTCTTTTTGTGTTTCATTTAATTTGGATATAAGATCATTATATTCTTCTACTGAAACAGAATCATTATCTTTTTTGAATTTATACATATTTTAAACTTTTTTTCCTATATTATGAACTGAAATCTCAGCATAAAAATTATTATACAAAGGCTCTGAAGTAATTTAGAATTATAAATTATAAATAGTGTCAAAGTGAAAAAGATGTTTGAATAAACTTTTGTATAAAAATATTAATAGCAAAACTTTTGCATATTATAAAGTGAGTTGGGTTTATTTTTAGTGTTCACAATGTAATATTAAAAAAATGACTTTTTTAACATTACAGTTGTTCTCCTGATTTTGGGTAATATATATAGAAATAGCCGATTGAATTTATATAATAAAATATAAATGTATTTTCTGTTTGCCCAAGGTTTAGTCGGATCATCAACAGCTTAGTAAAAAATATTTTGATAATAAATTGGTGCCTCGGGGGAGACTCGAACTCCCATGCTGTTATGCACTACCGCCTGAAGATAGCGTGTCTACCAATTCCACCACCGGGGCTTGAATTATTTTGGAACAGTTAATTTATAGATATATTTTAATGTATTAAACGTAAATTATCAACAAAATATTGTTTAGCAAAATATTGTTTAGCAAAGTATTGTTTAGCAAAATTTTATTTGGCAAAATATTAAATAGCAGTTTTTTCTATATTAAATTCTATTATAACAAGTTATTAATTAATGTTCAAGTTAAAAAATTTTCTGGCATTATTTCCACAAGTTACCCAAAGTTCATGCATGTCTATATTTAATTCTTTGGCAATACATTCAGCCGTAAATACAGTATAGGCAGGTTCGTTTACTGTTCCTCGCCAAGGTTCGGGTGTTAAATAGGGGCAATCGGTTTCAAGCATTAATCTGTCTTTGGGAATAAGGTGTAGGGCAGCTTTGGTAGCCTCGTTTCCTTTATAAGTGACTGAGCCTGGAATTGAAATATTCCAGCCATTATCTAAAATTATTTGGGCTTTTTCACTGTCTTTATCAAAGCAGTGCCAGAGTAATTTTTTTTGACTGAAACCTTCACTCAATAAAATTCTGATGGTATCGTCAAAGGCGTCACGCGAATGAATGACCACAGGTAAATCAAATTCTTTTGCCATGTTTAACTGTAATCTAAAATAATATTCCTGAACATTTTGCGGAACATCTTTCCAGTAATAATCAAGTCCTATTTCACCTACAGCCTTTATTCGTTTTTCATTTTCCAAATCAAGTTTTATGTCGGCTTTGATTAAATCCAGTTCGTCCGGCTCAATACTTAATAATTCAATCGGATGTAAGCCATAAATGAAAAAAATATGTTTCTTATCAGTAAAATAATCTTTTTTATTGATATATTGTTGATGTCTTAAAAAGACTTCACCGATTTGGGAAAGTCCGCATTCTGTTGCTCTTTCTAAGATATTATCACAGTCATCCCAAATTTTTGCCGAAATTAAGTGCGCATGGGTATCTACTCCACCCATTGGCATGTTTAAACTTTGAGGGTTGACTCTATTTTTTTTCTTATGACCCATACTGACTCCAATTGTGAGACCTTTATTCAATTGTTTTTTGAAAAATTAATAAATTTATATTCAAAATTATTATAAGATATAAATTAATAATTGAAGGAAGTTAAAATTGCAAGTCTAATTACTGGTGATTTTATTTTTATTTCACGTTATTCCAAATTTTGCTTAATGTAATAATTTTAGAATACAAATGTTAATGTTTTTAATAGCACAAAGTTTGGGTTTTGCAAAATTGGAATAATGTAATTTTTAATTTTATTTAAAACATACAGAAGATTGCTTGCTTGACAAAATAAGGACAAGGGCATATTAAATATTTATATTATTTAATATAAATTTCTTTTTATAAGGAGAAAAAAATGGTTGCAAATAATTCTGAGTTAAAAGGTAAATATATTTTAGTTGTTAATGCCGGTAGTTCCTCATTTAAAACTCAAATTCTTTCTTGTGATGATGAAAATCCTATTTTAGCCGTTCTTGCAGAACGCATTGGAAGTGATAAAGGTAAATGCATTTTTAAAGTATTTCCTGATACAGAAAAAGAAGAAAAGCATGTCTTTGATGTGAGTTATAAAAATCATGGCGAAGGCATTAAAGATATGATGAAACGCATCATTGACATGAAAATTATTCCCGATTTTGATGTTATTTTGGCAACAGGGCATAGGGTTTTGCTTGGTGGTCCTGAGTATAGCGAAGCAAAGATTGATGAAACTGTCAAACAAGTGGTCAGAGATTATATTCCTTTAGGTCCTCTTCATAATCCTGCCAACTTGGCCTGTGTTGAAGTTATTGAAGAAATTTTGCCTAATGTTCCGGCTGTGGCTGTTTTTGATACAGGTTTTCATACAACCATGCCTGATTATGCTTATACTTATGGAATTTCTACTGAAATTGCCAAAAAATATTCTTTACGCCGCTATGGTTTTCATGGTATTTCGCATAAATTTGTATCAAAAGCTGCTGCCAGCTTCTTAGGAAAAGAAACTTTTACAGGGATTTGTTGTCACCTGGGCAATGGATGTTCTATTTCAGCGGTAAAAGATGGAAAATGTGTTGATACAACCATGGGATTAACACCTCTTGAAGGCTTACTGATGGGAACACGCTGTGGTGACATTGATGCTTCATTGCCACTTTTCTTAATGCAACAAGAGGGATGTTCTCCTGCAGAAATGTCTGATTTTTTAAATAAACAATCAGGTCTACTTGGTTTAACAGGTAGCAATGATATGCGTGATATTGAAGAAATGGTTGAAAAGGGAGATCAAGCGGCTATCTTGGCTAATAATATGTTTAACTATAGAGTTATCAAGTATATAGGTGCATATATGGCTGTTTTGGGCAATATTGATGCCATTGTCTTTACAGGTGGAATCGGTGAAAATGCCTCCATTACTCGTAAGCCAATTTTAGAAGCTTTTGGCTTCTTGGGCGTGAAAGTTAATGATGAAATTAATGATAAACGTCTTGGCGTGCCAAGGGAAATCACAACAGCAGACAGTAAGATAAAAGGTCTTGTTATTCCTACCAATGAAGAAAAAGAAATAATGCAAACAACTTTAAAAATCTTGGGTTATTAATTTTACTGTTGTTTTAGTTTATTAATGCTGAAAAGGTTAAATCTTTTCAGCATTAATTTTTTATAAAACGAATATATTTTACACCTTATTCCAGTTCTTATATTAAAAGATATTTTTATTAAAATTGGTTAGGGTGTGTTTCTAAATTCTTATATTGTTTTCTATTACTTGTTTTTGCTTCGCAAAATCAAGTTGGGTTTTCTATTGTCATAAAATATAGGGGTAAACCAGTCAGACTTCCAATATCTGCGTCAAGCTGTAAATTTTATCGGTTATGTACTCGAGTACACGCCCTCTAAAATTTTTCGCTTTCCTTGCTCTTGAAAGCCTGCCTTATTTTACCCGCTATTTTATGACACTACCTCGCTTTTTGCTTGTCAAAACGAATAGTTATTAAATCGTTTATGCACTCTGTAAGGAGAAGCAAAAAGCGATTTAATGGAACGTGAACCCCCCGTCATATTACTTCGCTACGCTCATTAATATGACACCCCCCTTATTGTGCTTACGCAAGCGAGCACAAGGGGGAAAGGTGAAAATTTCAAATTTTTATCATAAATAAAGTAACTCTTTATTATAACGTTAAATAACTTAGAAACACATCCTAGTTATATTATTAGTGAAAAAAATGTTTTTTCAGGAAGGGGGGAAGTGATTGCTTACATATTCCCAGTCTTTTACTTTAATATGCTCTGTATTTGCAAAATCTGTATTTTCAAATTTTAATGAGTATAGGATATGGATATTCTTGTTCAGCATTTCTTTGGGGTAGTTTTTGGCTTGTTGCCATACTTTTATGGGCAAGGTTATTTGGCTTTGCTCGTCTTTAAGACTCAATTTAACATGTTGCTTTAAAGCTCCAAAGTTTGTGTGAGAAGTGACTTTTAATGGGGGAGATACAAAAAAAGGTTCTTCATTGCCAACTCCAAATGGTTGCATTTTTTGAATATCACTTCTAAAATGATAATCCAAGGCTGTTTTAAAATCAAGTTCGCCGTCAATATAAAGTTTTTTACCTATTCTTTGTTCTAAAGGTAATGAATTAAAATAATTAATAAAGGCTGTTGTGAAATTATTAAAAATATCATTATGAACTTTCAGGCCTGCTGCCATGGCATGTCCGCCAAAACTTTCCAAGTACTCGGAGCAAAAGGTTAAACCTTCGTGTAAATCAAAATTTTGAATGGAACGGGCAGAAGCTTTCCAGTACTCACCTTCAAGGCCAAATACAAAGGCAGGTTTTGCATAAATTTCCACCAAGCGTGAAGCAACAATGCCTACAATTCCTTGACTCCAATTTTCATTTCTAACAAAAATTACACTTTCATTTACTTGTTCTTCAGCTTGTAAAATGGCTTCTTCTGTTGTGCTTTTTTCAAGTAATTTTCTTTTTTCATTGTGTTCATCAAGTTTAATTGCCAATTGGAGGGCTTCATCTTTTTTTTGGGAAGTAAAAAGCTCTACCCCTATTTTGGGATCTGCCATGCGCCCTGCCGCATTAATTCTGGGTGCTAAACTAAATACAATTTGTCTGGCAGATAAATTTTGGTTAATATGTAAATTGGAAACAGATTTTAAGGCGGCTAAGCCAATGCGTTCGCATGACTGGATTTTTAATAAACCATTTTTTACCAAAATACGGTTTTGCCCCTCTAGCGGAACCATGTCGGCAAGAGAACCAAGGGCAACCAAGTCCAAACATTGTCGCATGTCAAACTTGGCAATTTTTAAAGTTTCACTTAAAATTTTATTGACTTCTGCCATTAAAAAAAAAGCCATACCAACCCCTGCCAAATTGTTGCAAGGGCAATTTGCAAGGTGAGGGCTGCAAATGGCATCGGCATTTGGTAAATTATCCGGTGAAACATGGTGGTCGGAAATGATAACTACCATATTTAGGTCATGAGCCTTATCAACTTGATGAAAATCTGAAATTCCACAATCAACGGTTAATAAAATCTGAGCTCCTTCATTGGCAAGTTTTTCAATGTATTTTTCATTTAATCCATAACCTTGGGTAAAGCGTTCAGGTATATGCCAAAGTGGATAAATATTATAATAATTAAAAACCTCAAGAACTATGCAAACGCCTGTGATGCCATCAACGTCATAGTCTCCCCAAACGGCGAGTTTTTTTCCTTGTAAGATATTGTCAACCAATAAATTGGCAGCTTTTTGCACATTTGGCCATTGGTGCGGTTGTTCCAAAAATCTTAAATGCGGTGCAAGAAACCTCTCAATTTCTTCTTCTGTACTAAAACCTCTATTCCATAAGATTTCAGCGCAAAGGGAAGAAATTCCGGTTTTGTTACCAAAATTCAGGGGAATGGGAGCACCGTCTGCTCGAACACGCTTTAGCCAACTTTTTTGCATAATTTATTCTTCGTTTAAGGAAGTGGAGTCAGTCTCATCTCCATCACTGTCAGTCTCTTCTGCATCATGATTTTCTGCTTGTTCGGCCCCTTGTTTTTTTACAGGGGTATTGGAAGCTCGCATTAAAGCACGATATTGATCATTGGTAATCAAATTTTTATCAAGTAGCCAAGTGGAAAACTTTATGGCAATTTCATTGCCGGGATTTAATTCAAGTACCTTGATTAAGGTTTCATAGCAGCTTTCAATTTCTTTTTGTTCAAAATAAACTCTGGCAATATTTAAATAAAGGTTTTCATCATGGGTGTTTATTTCCAAAGCTTTTTGATAGTAAATCATTGCTTGGCCAAGAAGTTTTGATTTTCTTAGGTTCATGCCAAATTCATTAAATAAATGTTTATGTTTTGGGTCATAAGTGCCTTCAAGGCTGATAAGTCTATCAAAAATATTGGTGGCTTTTTCTGATTCTCCTCTTTCTAAATAGGTTAAACCAATTCCAAAATTTGCCCTAACATTATCGGCATCAATTTTTAATGCATTATCATATTCAAATTCAGCCGAATAAAGTTCACCTTTATCACGGTGAGCATCCGCATCACTGACTTTATCATCAAGTTCTTTGATTTTTGGATAAACAACAGTTGTATAAAACTCAGGCTCAGGATTATATTTTTCCAAAAGAGCATCTTTATCAATGGTCTTTTTTTGTCCTGTTGGAATATAGTTGGAGTTTATTGATTGTAAAGACAGAGTTCCGTCATCCATTTCTTCTACAAACCAAAAAATTTTTGAAACAACCTTGCGAGTGGTTGTTCCTGTTCCAACCTTACGAACTTCTTGAGAGGAAAATACTCCGTATATTCTTTGAGGATTATTACTCATTCTTTTTCCTTTATACTTTTCTTTTATGGAAATTCTGATTAATTCCGTAAACGGAATTAATCAGAAAGGCTCACTGCCTTTATTCGCCCTTTGGGACGCAAAAAACGTGGTTTTTGCTCTCATTTCGGCGTGCAAAATAACCATTTCATGTCTATTTTGTAAGAAAACGCTTTTATTTTTTTGTAAATTTAAAAATCTCGATTTAATCAGCGTTTTCTTATATTTTCATATCATTTATGATATTGATACAAGCTTGTTTTGGATCTTTGGACATGGTGATCGGTCTGCCTACAACCAAAAAATCTGCTCCTTCTGTGACTGCTATTTTGGGTGTGATAATTCTTTTTTGATCATCTTTTTGTCCTTTTGCGTTGGCAGTGTCGGTGGCATCGGCTAATCTGATTCCCGGAGTCAGAAATTTTAATTGGGGTGCAAGGGCTTTCATTTTACCAAGTTCTTGCCCTGAACAAACTATGCCATGTAGTCCGACTTTTTTGGCGTCTTGCACTAAAATTTCAACCATTTTGTCAAGGTTATGTGAAACTCCGGGAAGTTCTCCTTCGCCAAATGATGTTAAAACCGAAACTCCGAAAACAGACATTTCAGAATTTTGCTTTTCCACTTCAGATAGGGCGGCTTCACACATTTTTCTTCCGCCAAAAAGGTGGATTGTCAATAAATCAACTCCCAGATCAATTGCAGATTTTGTGGCACCTTTGACAGTGTTAGGAATATCGTAAAGTTTTAAATCCAAGAAAACTTTAAATCCCAAGTCTTTAATTTTTTTAATAATCGGCGGGCCTTGACTTATATATAATTCAAGGCCGATTTTGACCCAAGGTGCCAAACCTTGCATCATGTTTGCCATTTCAAGGGCTTTTTTTTCTTCATGGTAATCAAGAGCTATAATTAATTCAGCCATAAAATTTCCTTTATTCTTTATGTAATATATTCATAAAAAATTTAGAATTTAATTTAGGGGCAAGAGTAGAGGCAATATAAAAAGAGCGTAGTTCATTATAGGAGATTTCAAGATCATCATTGACAATCCATGCATCAAACCAGTTGGCAACCTGAATTTCAAGTCTGGCATTTTTCAATCTCAAGTCAATTACTTCTTCACTGTCTTTTGCTCTGTTTCTAAGCCTTTCTTCAAGAATTTCATAGGAAGGCGGAAATATAAAGACAAATTTTGCATGGGGCAAGGCTGTTGAAAGCTGGGCTGCTCCTTGTACATCAATATCAAAAATCAGATCTTGTCCAAGTTTTAAAGTTTGATCTAAACTGGACTTTAATGTGCCATAATAATTATTGTGAACTTTGGCATATTCGGCAAATTCATCGGAACAGATTTTTTGTTCAAAGGTTTCAATGTCCAGAAAATGATAATCCTTGCCGTCTACTTCTCCTTTTCTTTTTGGTCTTGTGGTACAAGAAACAGAAAAGGGTAAATGAAATTCTTCTTGTAATTTTTTAATTAATGTGGTTTTTCCACTGCCTGATGGGGCACAAATTACAAGTGGTAATCCTAATCTTTTAATATTATTCACACAAGTAGCCCCCTATTCAATGATTTCAGAATACATGATTAAATAAAATAATGAATTAAAATAGTAAATTATATTAACAGAAAAAATTATAAAACATTTTTTTAGAATTGTCTATAAGTAAGTAATGGAAAAAATAATTATACATTCTTTAAAAATCAATATAATCAGAATGGTTATGGTGTTTAGATTATTTTTTCACAATTTAATTGATTTATAATTTCGTGTATGATTATAACTATTAGTGATGTTTATAAAAAAAATGTATTGGTAATTTTATGAAAAACTGCTATATGATGTATAATTGTTTATAATTATACAAGTTATTTTTTTTACAAACATGGTAAATAATAATAGACTTTCATCTGAAAATAAGGCAAAATGACATATTATTTATTTGAACATTTGACAAATTGCTTATTTTTATACTGAATTCATAATTGAGTTTAAATAATATTTAAAAACAAATATAAAATGTTTTATACTTTGAATTTTATATTTGTTTTGATGTAAAATAAATGTTTCAAGGAGTTTGAACATGGCAACAAATATGAAAACTTGGGACGGCAATACAGCTGCAGCCCATATTGCATACGCACTCAGTGACGTTGCGGCAATTTATCCTATTACTCCATCATCTGTTATGGGTGAATTGGTAGATGAATGGGCAGCCCAAGGTAAGAAAAACATTATGGGGCAAATTGTCGGTGTCAGAGAAATGCAATCAGAAGCAGGGGCAGCGGCAAGCGTGCATGGCAGTCTGGTTGCAGGTGCATTGACTTCAACATTTACCGCCTCACAAGGCCTATTGTTGATGTTACCCAATATGTATAAAATTTCCGGAGAATTACTTCCCGGTGTTTTTCACGTTGCGGCCAGAGCATTGGCCACCCATGCCCTATCAATTTTTGGTGATCATCAAGATGTTATGGCAGCATCTCAAACAGGATTTGCTTTTCTTTGTTCCAATAATCCTCAAGAATCCATGGATTTAGCTTTGGTGGCTCACCTTGCAGCCATTGATTCCAATATTCCGTTTTGTCACTTTTTTGATGGCTTCAGAACTTCCCATGAAATTCGCAAAATAGAAGTTATTGACTATGAAGACATTAAATCCATTGTAAATTGGGAAAATATCGCAACTTTCCGTGAAAGAGCAATGAACCCCGAAACTCCTCATCAAAGGGGAACAGCCCAAAATCCTGACACCTATTTCCAAAACCGTGAATCATCAAATCTGTTTTATACTTCTGTTGCCCATAATGTAACTGATGCCATGGAAAGAGTAGCTTCCATCACAGGCCGTAAATATAAGCCGTTTGATTATTATGGAGACATGGAAGCTGAACGCATTATCATTTCCATGGGATCTTCTTGTGATGTTATTGAAGAAGTTGTGGATTATCTAAATGCAAGGGATCAAAGAGTCGGACTTATAAAAGTGCGTCTTTTCCGCCCCTTTAGTGTGGAACATTTATTTAAAGTTTTACCTGCCACAGTTCAAAGCATTACCGTGCTTGATCGTTCAAAGGAACCCGGTTCTTTGGGTGAAGCTCTATATCAAGATATATGTACTGCTTATATTGAAAATGGTGACAGCCTCAGAGTTATGCCAAAAATCATTGCCGGACGTTACGGGCTTGGTTCAAAGGACTTTACCCCCGGAATGGTTAAGGCTATTTTTGACAATATGTTGGCTGTCGGCCCAAAAAACCACTTTACAGTGGGAATTAAAGACGACGTTAGTTATTTATCCCTTGATCTTGAAGATGAAATCAATACAGTTCCAAAGGGAACAGTTCAATGTAAATTCTTTGGTCTTGGGGCAGACGGAACAGTTGGTGCCAATAAGCAAGCCGTTAAAATCATTGGTGACAATACAGAATTAAATGCTCAAGCTTATTTTGCTTATGATTCTAAAAAATCAGGTGGTTTTACAGTCTCACATTTACGTTTCGGAAAGGCTCCCATTAAATCTTCCTACCTTGTAACCCAAGCCGATTATATAGCCTGTCATAATCCTGCCTATATTAAAATGTATGATGTGCTTGAGGGTGTGCAAGAGGGTGGAACCTTTGTATTAAATTCACCATGGACAACATTGGAAGATCTTGAAAGAGAGCTTCCCGGTCATGTTAAAAGAACCATTGCCAAGAAAAAATTGAAATTTTATAATATTGATGCTGTGAAAGTTGCTGCCGAGGTGGGACTTGGCGGAAGAATTAATATGATTACCCAAACAGCCTTTTTTAGATTGGCAAATGTGATTGAATTTCATATAGCCATTGGTTATCTAAAGGACTCCATTCGTAAAACCTATGGAAAAAAAGGCGAAAAAATTGTTGATATGAATATCAATGCCGTTGATAAGGCCGAAGCTTCATTAATTGCCATTGAATATCCAAAATCATGGGCTAATTCTCCCGATACTCCAAGCATTTATCAAGATACAGACACATATATTCAAAATGTGGTTCGTCCTATTTTATCTCAACAAGGCGATAAATTGCCTGTTTCAGCTTTTTCGGCTGACGGTGTTGTTCCTCTTGGCACAACTGCTTGCGAAAAACGTGGAGTTGCCATTAATGTTCCACGCTGGGTGCCTGAAAATTGTATTCAATGTAACCAATGTTCTTTGGTTTGCCCCCATGCAAGTATTCGCCCTGTTCTTTTCAATAAGGAAGAACTTGAAAATGCTCCCGAAACATTAAGCATTATAGAAGCCAAGGGTAAAGGTCTTGAAGATCTTAGCTTTAGAATGCAACTTTATCCAATGGATTGTATGGGTTGTGGTTCATGCTCCAATGTTTGCCCTGCCAAGGAAAAAGCTCTTGTTATGACACCTCTTGCCGAAGTGCAAGAGTTTGAAAATGCCAACTTGGCTTATGTAGAAGAAAGTGTGGAAATTAAAGACTCTGTCATGGATAGATTTACTCTGAAAGGTTCTCAATTCCAACAACCTCTTCTTCAATTTTCAGGTGCTTGTGCCGGTTGTGGTGAAACTCCCTATGCTAAATTAATTACTCAACTTTTTGGTGAACGCATGGTTATTGCCAATGCCACAGGCTGTAGCTCAATTTGGGGCGGTTCTTCACCTGTAAATCCATATTGTACCAACAAAGATGGATTTGGACCAACTTGGGGCAATTCACTTTTTGAAGATGCCGCTGAGTTTGGGCTTGGTATGTATGATGCCTACAAACAAAGAGTGCAAAATGTTGTTGATCTTGTGAACACTGCTCTTGAAGAAGAACATTCCGAAGAAATTCAAACAGCCCTTAAAAACTGGTTAGAACATAAAGATGATGGTGTTTTATCTCGTAAATATGGTGATGAACTTTTTGAAGCAATCATTGAAGCCCATGATTTACCCGAAAGCACCACCTTGCATGATTTAGTGCATAATGCCAGTCTATTTACCAAGAAATCATTTTGGATTTTTGGTGGTGACGGTTGGGCCTATGACATTGGTTATGGTGGTCTTGATCATGTGCTTGCCAGTAATGCAGATATTAATGTCTTTGTTATGGATACAGAAGTCTATTCAAACACAGGTGGACAAGCTTCAAAGTCAACTCCTCTTGGTTCCATTGCTCAATTTGCCGCCAGCGGTAAACATGTCAAGAAAAAAGAACTCGGACAAATGGCAATGACCTATGGTTATGTTTATGTGGCCTATATTAGCATGGGTGCAGATATGAACCATACTTTAAAGGTATTTAAAGAAGCAGAAGCCTATAAGGGACCATCATTGATTATTGCCTATGCTCCTTGTATTAACCAAGGTTTGCGTAAGGGTATGGGCAAAAGCATGGAAGAAGCCAAGCTTGCTGTGAAAAGTGGTTATTGGCCATTGTATCGCTTTAATCCTGAGCTTGAAAAAGATGGTAAAAATCCATTTACCTTGGATTCTAAAGCCCCTGATGGCAGTATGCAAGATTTCCTTTTAGGTGAAAACCGCTTTGCTCAACTTGCAAACTCTAAACCTGAACTTGCTCAGCAGTATCGTGACACCTTGGAACAACAATATTTAAAACGTTATGCTAAATTGGAAAAATTGGCAGGCAAAGAAAAAACTGAAGAAAAAGCCACTGGTGAAAAAGCCACTGACGAAAAAGCCTAAGGCATAAAAGAATAACTAAAAATATTGATTAAAATAAAAAAGCACGTTTTTATAAGACGTGCTTTTTTATTTGTCAATTTGAAAAAGTTAAAAATGGCTTATGTAATATAGTAACTTCAGATGAAATTACTATCGTCGACTGCGATAACAGGAGACCACTGCGTAGGCATAAGTGCAATTTTATTGCACTGTTAAGTGCCGAAGCAAGTGTGCTTTCAAAAAGTTGACATTAGTGATGTCAACTTAAAATACTATACATGTTATTCCAATTTATTCGGTTAATGACATAAAAAATCAAAAATGAGTCAATTGCGAGGAGGTTCGCCAGAACCGACGTGGCAATCTCCTCGTTAAATCGGGAACTTAAAATAGCCTTTAAAGGGGACAGCCTTTAACGGGGAGATTGCCACGTCGAGTTGTTCCAACTCTCCTCGCAATTCAGGGCTAACGCATCTAAATTGAAATAGTTTTTCAATTTCATAATATATTGATA
>CAYJGE010000010.1:0-35869 GCA_964369835.1 uncultured Mailhella sp. | reverse complement strand
CGAACAAAGTGAGACTAAGCGTCATGGATTAGTTCAAAAAAATGGGGTTTCCCCCTCAACCGGAATCACGTGCGTGTGATACAAACTTGGATGAAGTGTGAAAAAATAATCATAGCCATAAAAAATTATTGACAATTATCCGAAAATATTTTAATTTTCAATTAAAGCAATTTTTCACAATCTTTTTTAGCCTTTCAGAATATTATGATTTTAAGTTTTTGTATGAAAATAAAAAGTAATCAAGGGAGGTTTTATGAAAAATTGGATTAAATTATTAATTTTTGTTGTTGCTGTGGCTCTTATCATTTTTTTGGCTCGGTATTATAATATTGAAGAAGCCATTGGCGGACTGAAATCTTGGGTTGAATCACAAGGTGTAATTGCTCCCATAATCTATATTGGAATTTATATAATTGCTACAGTATTAGCCGTTCCGGCTACAGCCTTAACTTTAATGGCAGCACCTATTTTTGGAGTTTTAATGGGTGTTATCTATGTTAGTGTTGGAGCGAATATCGGAGCAGGAATCTGCTTTTTGATTGCAAAATATTTTGCCAGAAATACGGTTAAAGGTATTTTGGATAAAAATGATAAATTTAAAAAACTTGAAAATTTAACTGAAAGAAATGGTTATATCATTGTTGCCATAACACGTTTAGTTCCAATTTTTCCTTTTAATTTATTAAATTATGGATTTGGACTGACAAATATTCCCTTTAAAATTTATTGTTTTTGGACAGCTATTTGTATTTTACCGGGCACAGTTCTTTATGTTTCAGGTGTAGGCGCAATTGCACATGCCGTGGAACATGGTGAAATCCCTTGGTCACTTATTGCTGTTGTACTTATTATTTTAGCTATAATTACTTTTGTTGTAAGAAAAGCCAAATCAAAGCTAAAAGAATAGTTTTATAATAGAAAAATTGACTTTTTTTGGCGAAAATATTCTTTCAAAAATTTTTCTTCTTTTGAAATATTTTGAATAACAGAATGTAAACTTATTGTTATTGAATAAGATTAGTTATTGAATAGACTAATAAAATGTGAATTAATCAGAAGTTTTTTATAGCGGAAGTTAAAGTATATACTTTATAATAAATAAAATCTATTATTATTTGTATAATTCAATATATTGTAGATATTTTGGTTGATATTTATGAAAATATGCTTATAAAATTTGTTTTTCAAGAATGGAAGAAAAATAGAACAGTAGTAAATTCAGATAATTTTTGAAATGATAAGGTGGTTCTATGGGTGTACATTTTAATGAAAAAGTAATGGAAAAAGCTAAAACAATAGCTTTAGAGTGTCAAGGTCATAATCAAGCTTATTGTATAAGTTCCTGTCCAATGCATACAGATGCTTTAGGATATATTGAATTAATCAGAGAAGACAAATTAACAGAAGCTATTAAATTAATCAGAGAAAAACTTTTTTTGCCTTCATGTTTGGGGCGGATTTGTGCACATCCTTGTGAAGAAAAATGTCGAAGTAATCAAGAATTTAATCAAGCCCTTGCAATTGCTACCTTAAAAAGGTATGTGGCTGATAATGCTGATGATGAAAGCCTTTGGGATCTTTCAAAAAAAGATTTTACCAATAAAAAAGTAGCTATAATTGGTGCAGGTCCGGCCGGTGCTCAAGCTGCCATTGATTTGGCAAAAGAAGGTCATCAAGTACATGTTTATGAAGCTTTACCCTATTATGGCGGAATGATGCGAGTTGGAATTCCTGCCTATCGATTACCAAGGCATATTATTGATTATGAGTATTCATATCTTGAAAAATTAGGCATTAAATTTTTCATGAATACAAAAATAGGAGAAGATATTAGTTTTGAAGAGTTAAAATCGTCACATGATGCACTTGTTATTGCAATTGGTGCTCACAAAGGTAGTACAATTAAAAGCCATGGAGATGATTGTCAAAATATCTCAAATGCTGTTGATTTTCTAAAAAAAGCCTCCCTTGAACAAAAAACTGATTTACCTTGCAAAGATGTTTTGGTAATAGGTGGGGGAGATGTGGCCATGGACTGTGCAAGAACAGCCATTAGGCTAGGAGCTAAAAAGATCAAACTTGTTTCCCTTGAAAACATTGATGTTTTACCTGCCAGTAAACATGAATTGGACGGAGCAATTGAGGAAGGAGTTGAACTTTTTTGCGGGTATGGCAATGTTGAGTTCAGTTCTAAGGAAGAAAATGGCACAAATAAAGTTTGTTCAGCTACTTTTAGCGAATGTATAAGTATTTTTGATGATAAAGGGCATTTTAATCCAAGTTTTGGGTGTAAATCTATCACCTTGGATTGTGATACCGTTATTTTTGCCACAGGTCAATTGGTTGAAAAATTGGAAGGATGTTCACTTGAACAAGCCAGAAACGGGCGTTTTGTCAAGGATATGGAAACCCTCAGTACCAATATGGAAGGTGTTTTTGTGGCCGGAGACTGTGCCGGAACAGCCATTGTGGTGGAAGCAATGGCTTCAGGTAGAAAGGCTGCCTTATCTGTAATGAGATATTTAAATAATGAGTCCTTGGATTATAATCGTGATTTTTCAAAAGAATCTTCACAAATTTCAAAACTGGAAATACCTCTTCCATCTAATATTGAATCAAAACCACGCATACACACAAGGCAAATGCCTGTGGATCAAAGAGTTAAAAGTTTTGCTGAGTATGATTTTGGTTTTGATAAAGAAAGAGCAATTGCCGAAGCTTCACGATGTTTAAAGTGTGAATGTAAAAAATGCATGGTGGAATGTATTATGTTAAATGATTTTACAAGCTATCCGGGAGAACTTTTTGAAAAATTTATTCAAGAGAATGAAATGGATGCATTAATTCCATATTCTTGTAATATGTGTGATCAATGCACCTTGGTTTGTCCTGAAGAATATAAATTTTCAGAACTTTTTGGACTTATGCGAAAGGATTATGTGAAAGAAAATAATGGAAATTCTCCGATAAAAGGTCATAAGGCAATAAATATGCATCAGTTTTTGGGGTTTTCAAAATTTTTTACTATAACAAAAAGAGGAGGATAAAGTTATGGGACGAAAAGCATTTATTTCCGGTTGTGCCTTATCCTCATATAATCCCGAATTAGTATTAAAAACCATTGAACACCTTAAAACTGTATTTCCTGACATTTCAATTATTCAAAAATGTTGTGGAAAACCAACCAAGGCCTTGGGACAAGAAGAAGCCTTTCAAAAACGTTTTGACGGACTTTTAGAAGATTTTAAATTTTGTGAAATAGATGAAGTTATTGTCGGCTGTCAAAGTTGTTATAAGGTAATGGAATTAGACAAGAATTTAAAAGTTACCTCGCTGTGGGCTTTATTCCCTCAAATTGGTTTACCGCCTGAAACAATAAATAAAGCCAAGGACTCAGATGTGTTTTTTTCTGTGCATGACTCTTGCTCTATCAGGCCATATTCAGAAATTCATGATGGTATCCGCTGGATGATGAATGAGCTTGGGTATAAAATAGTTGAACCTGAAAAAACACGCGAAAATACACGATGTTGCGGTTTTGGTGGCATGGTTGTGCCGGCTAATCCCCACTTGGCAAAAAAAGTTATGGAAAGAAGAGTAAATGATTTTCCAACCGAGGAAGTTGTTACCTATTGTGCAGCCTGTAGGCAGTCCATGCTCATGGGAGGTGCAAAGTCTTGGCATATTTTGGATTTAGTGTTTGGTGATGTTGTTTATAAAAGTGATACTCCACCTGTTGACACACTTTCAAAACCTTTAACTGCTTGGATTAATAGATATAAAACCAAAAGAAGAATAAAAAAACTCATGACTGCTTAGGTAGGGTCAACGCATCTAATTTTTTTTGAGAGGGAAAAATTCGTTTTTTTGAACTAATCCATGACGCTTAGTCTCACTTTGTTCGACATAAGTCGGGCGAGTTCCCACGTGATTCCGGATTGAGGAGGAAAACCACGTTTTTTTGAAAAAAACGAGTTTTTCCCCCTCAAACGTAAGCAATCGCTTCCCCCTTTCCTTAAAAAATATTTTTTCAATCAATGTCATAACTGTTTTGATTTATTTATATTTTGCTAAATTTAAAAAATCAAAAACCATACCAAAATTGTGATTCTTGAAAACCGGAATGGCGTGGGCGAGTTCCCTCCTCAAACGTAACTGCTTCCCCCTTTTCTTAAAAAAAATCTTTTATACAAAAAATATAAAATTATTTTATGAAAATTAATCAGCATTTCCTTAAAATCAGTAAATAAAAATAGGAGAAGGTTTTTATGAAAAAATGTTTAACTTTATTTAGTTTGATAATTATTTTTTTTAGTGTTTTAAATTTTAACTCTTTTGCAAATCAATCTAAAGAAATTGATTTTATTTCTGTTGAAGATTTAAAGAATATTATGGATAAAAAAGATCCATATCTTGTATTAATAGGCGTTCTTCACAATAAAAAAAGGTATATTCCGGGAGATAATGCCGGAAAACCAATTGATGGTTCTTATGTTGTTTGGCGTCCTGATTATAGTGGTACAAATCCAAGTGAAGCAAGTGCAGAAGCAATCACCGGATTTAGAAAATCTAAAGAAGAAATGGAAGCACTTTTATCTAGAGCAGGAGCAACGGGTAAAACAAAATTTATTGTTTATAGTGCCGATGCCATGCATGATGCAGCCAGAGTTTATTGGCAAATAAAATTACTTGGGCATGATTATGTAAAAATCCTTGATGGGGGAGTCAATGCTTGGATTGAAGCCGGATATTCTTCCGGTAACTCAGAAGATTTGGCAGATGTTGAAAAAAAATCATTTTACAAAGCCAAAAGTTATGATGTGGAAAAGTATGAAGCAGATGTTGAAAAAGTGATAATGGCTCTTGATAATCCTGATGAATGGGTTGTCATTGATACCCGTTCGGTAAAAGAGCAAAATGGTGAAAAAACAGGTTCATCAGCAGGGGCTTATGGTACAGGAGGTTTGGAAGGAAGTTTAAATATTGAATGGAAAAACGCTTTAAATAAAAATCATACCCTGAAAAGTAAGGAAGAATTACAAGAAATTTACAAGGACATTAATGGCAGAAAAGTTATTACGTTTTGTCAGTCGGGGGTACGCTCAGCCCATACTCAAGCAGTTTTAAAAGAAATACTTGATATTGAAGATGTTTATAACTATGATGGCTCTTGGATTGAATTATCATATATTGCATCTGATGCCAGTAAAGGAAAAATTGATAATGAGCTTAAAGAAAATGTAAAAAAACATTTAAGTAATTGGAAAGACTATCAAGAACCAATTTAATTTATTTTGGAATTTATGATAAAAATCTATGTAACAGTATGGATTGTTTGATTAATAAATACAGGGTTCACGCTGAAAAAGTTTAAAACTTACTTTTTCAGCGTGCCTACTTAAGAAAAAGTAAAATTATCCGAAAAGAATTTTAAAATTATAATAAAGAGAATTCCACTTAATAAATTTATATGATATAATTTTTAATAATATTCAGGACTGACGCATCTGATTTTTTGAGTGGAGATTAGATCTTTTTGAAAAAAAATAGCATTTTCTTTTTATTGTACAAATATTCCAAATTTGAAAAAAAGTTATTATAGTAATTTCAGATGAAATTACTATCGTCGACTGCGATAGCAGGAGACCACTGCGTAGGCATAAGTGCAATCTTATTGCACTGTTAAATGCCGAAGCAAGTGTGCTTTCAAAAAGTTGACATTAGTGATGTCAACTTAAAAAATATTATATTTGACAAATAGATAGTAGTTTTTTACTATAACATAATATGAAATTTGAAATCAGTTTTATTTTTAAATAATTTTTAACTTATCTTTCGTAAGTATCAAAAGGATGTTTTTTTATGAAATTATTGCAGAAAGTATTATTGCCTATTTCCCTAATCTTGGTTTTATCCATGAGTACACTTAGTTTTTTAACTTATAACCAAACTTCAAATTTCTTAGTTGAGTCATCATTAAATACAATGCAAGTAACAACTCTTACTTTACAACGCATGCTTGATTATGCCTTAACATCAACCAGCTCATTTATTAAAATTACAGCTGAAAATACACATGTAATTGATTTTGCTTCAATGTCAGAACATAGTGAAAATGAAATCAGTGAAATGAATTCATGGTTTGGGCGTCGTACCCAAGAACTGCCGATGATGAATGGTTTTAATTTGATAGATACAAAGGGTATTATTATAGCATCTTCAAATCCCAGAGCCATCGGAACAGATCTTAGTTTCCGTGATTATTTTCAATCTGCCGTAAAAGGGATTATTCCTAAAAATGAACCCAGAATGTCAACAATTACCAATGAAGTTTTATTGGCCGTTGTTATACCTGTAGAAAATGAAGATGGCCAAATTGTGGGCGTTTTAAGTGGTGATATTTCCTTTGCCAAGGTTTATGATACAGTGTTTAAAGGAATTAAAGTTGGTGAGGATGGCTATGCCTTTGCCATTGATTCGGAAGGTCGTATTGTACTTGACCCCAACAAAAATAACTTATTTAAAGAAAATACACCAATTTCTTCAAAAATGAAAGAAATTACAAAAAGTGCTGATGGAGTTTCAGACTATGTAAATCTTGCCGGTTTCCCTGTTATTGCCTATCATACAAAATTAAAAGGCAGTGATATCACAGTTATTGCCAGGGCAGAGGAACGTGATATTTTCTCTGACCTTGATGAAATGAGTATGTTAGCTATTATTTCAACGATTATCGGTGTTATAATCAGTGCTATTATTTCCTATATAATTATTCGCCCTGTTGTTTCCAGTATTGGAAAGGGTGCTAACTTTGCTTTAGAAGTAGCAAATGGTAATCTTGATGCTCATCTTGATGTTAACCGTAAGGACGAAATTGGAGAACTTGCCAATTCCTTACGTTCAATTCCCGAATCTTTAAAACAAATAATTGATGAATATAGTAGAGTCAGAAATGAACTTGTTAATGGTCAAGTTGAAATACAAGGTGACAGTAAAAAATTCAATGGTGCTTTTGCTTCCTTGGTAGATGGTACAAACTTTACATTAAAACAATATCAAAAGGTTATAAATGTATTGACTGCCCCTGTTGTTGTACTTGATAAGGACTTACGCATTGTATACTTAAACGAAGTCGGAAAAAGTGTTGCCGGTGTGAATTATTTGAATAAATCTTGTAAAGAGGTTATGAATCGTGATGATTCAGGTACTCCAAGTGATGCTTTGAACATTGCTGTTTCAAGCTTACGTCCTGCAAGCGGCACAACTATTGCAAGACCTGCCGGAAAGGCTCTTGATATTTCCTATACAGCCATTCCATTTACCGACGAACATGGTAAACTTGCATGTGTATTACAACTTATTACTGATTTAACTGAAATTAAAAGTACTCAAAGAACTATTATTGAAGTTGCAAATCAAGCCCAAGATATTTCTGAACGCATGGCAACTGCCTCAAGAGAATTATCTGCTCAGGTTGAAGAGGTTTCCAATGGAGCTCAAATCCAACGTGACCGTGTAACAACCACAGCAGCAGCCATGGAAGAAATGAATACTGCCGTGCTTGAAGTTGCTCGTAATGCCAGTGAAGCAAATATTCAATCAAATAATGTTCATAATAAGGCCGCTGAAGGTTCAGATTTGGTCAACCAAGTTGTTGATGCCATAAGTAGTGTTAACCATGTGGCCACAGAGCTTGAGAAAAATATGGAACAACTTGGAAAACAAGCTGAAAGTATTGGCAGTGTTATGGATGTTATTTCTGATATTGCCGACCAAACCAATTTATTGGCACTAAACGCCGCCATTGAGGCAGCCCGTGCAGGAGAAGCAGGAAGAGGATTTGCTGTTGTTGCTGACGAAGTTCGTAAGCTGGCTGAAAAAACCATGACTGCAACAACTGAAGTTGGTAACAGTATCAGAGGTATTCAAGATACAACTACTCTAAACATCAGCCGTGTGGGTGAAAGTACAGAATGTGCGGGAACTGCCACAGATCTTGCCACTGTTTCCGGCAACTCTTTGAATGAAATCGTATCCTTGGTTAATACAAATACTAACCTTATTTCAGGAATTGCCACAGCAGCCGAAGAACAATCAGCCACCTCCGAAGAGATTAGCAGATCCATTGATGAAATTAATCATATTGCTGAAGCCACTGCAACAGGTATGACAGAAGCGTCTCAAGCTGTTCACGAACTTTCAGAAATGGCCCTTGAATTACAAGTCTTGTTGAAAAAGTTAATGCAAAATTAATTTCTCTAAAACTATATAGGTTTTAGTTTAATATTAAACTAAATCTGCAAGAAATTTGGTTTTATATACCTATTTCTTGCAGATTTTTTTGTGGTTTTCCCCACTACTGTCGGCTAATTTTATTATATAAACATTTATAATAATATTTTTTTATTGTTACACGATAACTTTTAAAGAAACCTCTGCACAATTATTAATTTTTTAATAAAAATTTATTTTTAGAATGAAATTTTTATTTTTCGATAAATTTTTGTGCAGAGGTAAAAAACACAAAATCAATCTCTTAACGACAAAAGCGTGGTTTTGTCTACTCTTGATTTTTAAAAAAAATATAAAATTTGTGACTAATTTATAAAATTTGGTTTTTCAGGAGGGGGGAGTTTGAGGGGGGAACCTCATTTTTGCTTACAAAAATGGGGTTTCCCCCCTCAATCCGGAATCACGTGGGGGTTCCCCCCTCAAGAAAGTTATCCGAACACTATTGGGTTATTCACCTATTATCTTTCCAAGAAATGTAGACTAATCAGAATTATTCCTTTTCCATTACAATTGCGTCATCATTATCATTATAATAATTTTTTCTGATATGTATTTTTTTAAAGCCAAGTTTTTGATAAAGATTGAGCGCCGCCAAATTTTTACTTGCAACCTCTAAAATAATTTGGCATTTATTGTTTTCAATATAGAATTTCAATAAGTTTTGGGCATAACCTTTTTGGCGATAGTTGGGAGAACAGGCAATATTGATAATTTCAGAATAATCTTCTATCAATGATACCAAAAGATAGGAAATAAGTTCTTTATCTTCAAATAAACCATAAAGTTGATATGATTCTGATTTTATAACTTCCAAAAATTTATCTTTGGGCCATGCACTTTTAAAGCATATGTTTTCAAGTGCCACAACTTGATCTAAATGTTTTTCTTCAAGCAAGACAGGAGTATTCATGAAAATTCCTAAAAAAATTGTAAATGAGTTATCAGATTTTCCCTATAGACAAATTCCGGAATTTTATGAAAATTTAGTGGAAGTTTTTGACAATAGGGGAGAAGTTTTTATGTTAATGCCCCTTGAAATGGCAAATAAAAAAAAAATGCTAAGACGTATTATTTTTGTAATTTTGAAAGATAATAAAAATAGAGTTCTTTTATCTAAAAAGAATACAGCAAATTTACAAACCAATAGTTTATGGAGTCTTTCAGGTCACAATAATATATTTGTGGGTGAAAGTGCCATTGGTGCAGCTTTACAAGAACTTAAAAATAATTTCTATATTGACGATATTGCGATTAACGAATTAAGAACCTTGCCATTTATTGAACAAGATATTCCCCTCTCTGCCACAGTTTTTTCAGCCGGTCCTTATAAAAAAAGACTGGAAATTAATTCTGATTATGTAACAGATGCCATGTTTGTTGACAAAGATGAATTATCAGGACTTTTAGAGTTTCAACCTGATATGTTTAGCCCACTTTTAAGCTGGGCTCTTCGCTCAGGTTGGATTTTTTAGTAAAGCACTTTTTTTGAAGAACACCACCCACGTCAATCCGTTTTTGTGCTTTTTGAGGGGGAAAAGTTTTTTTGAACTAATCCATGACGCTTAGTCTCACTTTGTTCGACATAAGCCGGGTGAGTTTTTCCCCCTCAAACGTAAGCAATCGCTTCCCCCTTTCCTTAAAAAACAAATTTTTCTAACATATTGTTTTACATTTGTTTTTTAAAAAGAACTTTTTAAATATTTTTATTTTTGAAAGTAATTTTCACAAGCGGATTGACTTGGGTGGGAAAACCCTATTTTCTTGAAAAATACATAAATAATAATTAATTATACTATTTGCGAATTTTGTTTATGTGCTTTATAGCGTAGTGAAACAACTTCAAGAAATTGAGCCAAGTCTTCGCTGACTAGGCGAGTAAAGAGTTTAAATTCGTTATTTAAATCTTTATAAGTGGTTGAGGCAAAAATTATTACAGCAACTGTGTTTTTATCAATTTGAATGGGAATGCAAGCAGAGGCACAAAAATTAGGAAGATTTTTTATGTTTCCAAAAATTGGCATTTTTGAAGGATTTCTTTTACCATCTGATTGAACTGCCACATTATTTCTAAAAACCCAGCCAACAATTCCACCACTCAACGGAAATTCTTTTGTTTCCAGTATTTGAGGGTATTCCCCCTCAATTAAATAATATCCTTTTTTATCAGAAAGAGAAGCAAAAGCCATATATTCAAATTTTGAACCAAGTGAAAGAATTTGCAAGAATTTTTTTAAATAAACACTCCACCCCATATAATTTTTCTTAAGCTCTGATAATTGTTCAAATAAGTAAAAATATTTTTCTATATAGTTAGATTTATTTGTCAAATCTATCATTTCTCTTAATGTTGGAATAAATTTGGCAAAATTTTTCAATTCGTCTTGTTTATTTTCATTAAAAAAGTTTTTTTCTTTACTGTCAAGACAAAGCACTAAACCACCGGCAATAGAAATTCCCATGAATGAACTTATACTATCTTCTGTTTCATCATTATAATAACCTAAATTTGGTAAATTTGGCTCTGCGACGTGATAAATCAGGGCTTCTTTATTTTTTAATATCCAACCCACTAAACCTTTGCCTTGAACTATCATACTATCTTTGGCTATGCTTTGACTTTGACTAAAAAATGATATCAGTTCGGCATGATTATTTCCTGTATTTTGTTGGAATAAAACAACAGAATGAGCACTAAAATTTTCACCGATTAAAGTTAAAAAATTATCCAATAAATTTGATGTGTTTTTTAATGAAAGTTTAAATTCTTCAATTTCAGACATATAGTTCTCAAAAAAAATTTTAATTAGTCGATACTGAAAACATAGCAACTAATTGTTAATAAAATAATAATTAGTCGATACGGAAAAATTCGTCAACTAATTGTTAATATTCAGTAGTGTTTTGGTAATTTTTTGTGTATAATATGTTGATATAATAATTAAAATAGTTATAAGACAGTTGCTGTATCAAAATATATCATCAATAAATTACTTTTTTACCCTATTTTAAATCTAAAACGCAAACATATTTGAAAATTGTTCCTTCAACTTGAATTAATTTGATTAAACTATTTGAACTTGGCAAATATATCTTGTCTTATTTTTAATTTTATAGGACATTGAATTTATTGTTTGCCAGTATTCTTTATTATAGTTATTGGGATTTAATTCTTCCAAACTCAAAAAGATTATTGATCCTTTAGAGTTTGTTTCATTTTCTTTTTTCAAATATGGAGCAACAAAATCTATCATCTTATCATAAGGCATAAAGGCTCTGCTGACAATAATATCTGCAAAAATATTTTTTTTTGCTTTTTCTTCCATGTATTGTTCAGCTCTTCCTTGATAAACCTCAATGTTTTCAAGCTCTAAATTGGTAATTGCAGTTTCTAAAAAAAGAGATCGTTTTTCTCTTGCCTCCACCAAAGAATAATTACCTTGATCCCATAAAATTCTTAGTGGAATACCGGGTAATCCTGCACCTGCCCCCAAATCCCATATTTGTAAATTCTCAATTTGGTTTAATTTGAGATTGTCTAAAAATCTTTCCAAAAAGAAACTATCTAAAACCAGTTCGGAGAAAATGTCAAACCAATGATTTTTACCGACCAAGTTCATTGATTTATTCCATTTTTCCAATAATTGAACATATTTTAATATTTTATGCAGTTGTATATTGCTTGGAGAAAAACCTGCTTTTTTACATATGTTTTCAATCGATTCCGTGTTTAAAGGTACTCTTGGTTTAAAAGTTGGTGTTGAAAATTTCTTGGATAAAGGAAGATTAGCTTTGTTGCTAATATTTGTTTTTTTTAATGGTAAATCGGCTTTTGTTGGATTTTTAGACATGATTTTTTATTGACTCACTAAATCGTTTAAAATTTTCTTGGATAAATTCAAGACATTTATTGTGTTCATCTTTTCCATTTCCGGTGACTTCCATGGGTTTTCCAAAGCAAAAATTAATAGGAATATGTGGTGAAATTTTTCCAAAATCCTTGGTAATGGAGCTAGTACCCCAAGCATCTGTTTTTAAAGCAATTGGCATCACGGGAACTTTTGCTTTTTTTGCCAATTTTACACCCAAGGAGCTAAAATTTTCAGAATCAACATTGGGGTATCGTGTGCCCTGTGGAAAAATGATGATTGATCTTCCGCTTTCCAAAATTTTTTGTCCATTTTCAAGCACATTGGCCAAATCAAGCTTTGGGTTTGTACGAGTCAAAGCAATTGGATCTCTGGCTGACAAAACAGGTCCAAGACCGGGATATTTTAATAATGATTCTTTTACCACAAAGGTAACATCCTTGGTTGGTTCAATAATACAAGGTAAAACAAAAGTTTCAAGTGTACTGCTATGATTTGAAACAAAAACACAAGGTTCATTTAATTGTTCCACATTTTCATAACCTTCGATAATAATTTCACATCCGACTTTTTCCAAATTTTGGGCAATCAAATAACTGTCCTTAACCCAATGCTCGGCTGTATACTTTGTTTTTTTAGCAACATGCCCGGCTTTTCCGACAATTTTTATAACATTGTAATAGAAAAGCAATGAAGGAAACCATTTTTGTGGTCTTTTTTTATTTTCATTTATTGTTTCAAAATCAGTTCTGTAATTTCTGGCATAAAAATTTATCATTTCCATATAATACCCTTATTTAATTTAATAATAAATTTATTTGTTTTTAGTAAAGTTTTTCCATCTGGCTATAATATTTTGCTCTTCACCCATGTTTTTATCATAGTAAAATTTTTTATTTTTTACCTCACTTGGCAAATATTCTTGCTCAACAAAACCATCTTTATAGTCGTGAGGATACTTATATCCCTCCTTATAGCCCCATTCTTTTTGTAATTTAGTTGAAGCATTTCTTAGGTGTAAGGGAACAGGCATAATTCCATTTGCTTTAATTTCTTGATGAGCAAAATGGAAAGCATTATATGTACTATTACTTTTGGGTGCAAGAGCCAAATAAATTACTGTTTCGGATAATGGAATAAATCCTTCGGGCATGCCTATAAATTCAACAGCTTGCTGACAAGAAACAGCTAAAGTCAAAGCCCTTGGGTCGGCAAGTCCAATATCTTCTGATGCTGAAATAATTAATCTTCTGCTTATAAAACGAGGGTCTTCGCCTCCATCAAGCAAACAAGCCAAATAATAAACTGCCGCATCAGGGTCACTTCCACGTATGGATTTAATTAATGCCGATGCAAGTTCATAATGACTGTCACCCTTTTTATCATGCCGACTTAAAAGTTCGGGCATGGAAGATGATACAATGCTAAGCGTTCGTTTTTCTTTATCTAAAGTAAAGATATATTCCAAAAGATTAAGCATTGTTCTGGCATCGCCATGAGCCATTGTAGATAAAAAATCTATAATTTCAGGCTCTAAAACCTCATTTTTATTTTTACAAACATTTGAGGCAAGTATTTTAAGGTTATCTTGTTTTAAAGCTTTTAATTTTAAAACATGCAAACGAGACAATAATTGTTTTGTAACACTAAAGGAGGGGTTTTCTGTTGTGGTGGCCAGCATGCTTATTTCACCACTTTCAAGTAAGGGCAGAAAAAAATCTTGCTGAGTTTTTGAAAAACGATGTAATTCATCAAGAATAAGAATTTCAATACCTTTTAATTGTTTACGCAATTGTTGTAAACCAACTTCAGGCGCACTTAACCTGATAAAATGTTTGTTTGAATGTTTTGCAAGTAATAAAGCCAAACTTGACTTACCGCAACCGGGTGGTCCAAACAATAATAAACTTGGCATTCTTTTTGTTTCAAAAAGAATTTCCAATCTTTCTTTAAGGTGTTCCTGTCCGACAAATTCTTCAAATTCTTGAGGTCGAAATTCTTCTGCTAAAGGTCTGTTCATTCCTGTTTTTTCCACCAATGTAAGCCAAGAGCCATCAAAGCTGCTGTTTCCCAACGTAAAACCCTATCACCCATACTGTAGGTTTTAAACCCATTTGCTAAAAATAAATTTATTTCCTTTAAACTAAAACCACCTTCAGGCCCGATGACACAAATGGTTTTTCCTTCATTTCCAAGGTGTTTTGCACTTAAAAACTCTTCATGTTCATAATCTTTTTCAACTAAAAGTTGTTTATGTTCAAAATCTTTAGTGGCTTCAATTATTTCTGAAGCTCCCTTTGTCATAATTTCCAATTTTGGTAAAAATGGATTATGACATTGTTTAACACCGGCAATAAGTTGTTCTTGCCAACCGGTTTTAATATCTTTTGGCAATGGAAATTGACTTCTTTCAGCTTGCCAAAACCAAAGGGCGTCAGCCTCAAGTTCCACACATTTTTCAAGTATAAACCCTCGTCTGGCAGCTTTACCATAACCCAAGGCAAGAGTTATTTGTGAACTTGGTTTTTCAAATTCCTTTGTTTCAATTATTTCTAACTTTACATCTTGTTTTGTTATTTCAATTGCTTTGCATATTGCTTTTTTGCCCTGACCATTAAAAACAATTACTTTATCTGCTAATTTAATTCTTAAAACTTTTGTAAAATGATTAAATTCTTGCAAAGATGAAGTTTGTTTACCTAAAATTAAAATATTATCATTCCAAAACTCAGAGTTTAGAAAAAAAGCATTCATTTAAATTCCTTATAATCTATACTGTTCGGATAATTTTTTTTGAGAGGGAAAACCTCACGTGATTCCGGATTGAGGGGGAAAAGTTTTTTTGAACTAATCCATGACGCTTAGTCTCACTTTGTTCGACATAAGCTGGGTGAGTTTTCCCCTCAAACGAAAGCAATCGCTTCCCCCTTTCCTTAAAAAACATTTTTTTTATCAATGTCATAACTATTTTGATCTATTTATATTTTTCTAAATTTAAAAATCAAAAATCATACCAAGATTGTGATTTTTGAAAACCGGAATGGCGTGACTGCTTCTCCCTTTCTTAAAAAAACATATTTTATACAAAAAATATAAAAGTTTCAAATGGAAAAATAATGATATATTAATATATTATAAAATTAAAAACTATTTCAATTAAGATGTGTCAGTCCTGCCTCAATTCGGAATTCCATGGAGAGTATTCTCTTTCTTTAAACAATTAATAAAAGCCTGAGCCATTATCAAATCCTGATTTTGATTTCTTAATGGCATAAATTTCATCACGCAAAACCACCAGGTGGCCATATTTTTTTCTGATAAACAATCCGGATTGAGTTAATAGTATTTCAGACTTTTCAATATAATTTTTACGCAAATATTTATCATTTAAAATATTTTCGATGACAAAAAGAGTATCTTCTGCAATTTCTTCATAATAGTGTACAAATTGAAATTTTAATTGTTTTACTATTTCAACTGCTTCAGTTATCATTTGTCCATAGGTTAATTTTTCACCCTTATATTTTCTTTTACTGATATCCTCAAGACATTTAACTTTTCTGGCTTGCTCTATGAAACTATATCTATTTTTATTTTCTGTTATTAGTTCTCTAAGCTCAGGAGTTTCCTCAATTTCATGAAGTTTATTAAAATAATTGTCTAAAATTTTACATACACTGTTGAAAAATTCCTCACTATAACCAACAACTCTTCTTTGATGTTTTGCAAACCATGAATATAGAAATTTTAAACGCTTTTCCTCTGTATCTGTATTTTCAACTACTTCTGTTCTTTTATAAACAATTGTACTGTTTAATTCACCCTTTACAATATCGTTTAATCTCAAGATTATATTGCTGGAATCTTTTACAATATTTATTCCTTCGATTTGCTCTCCCGTGATTGGGTGAATAATATATTGATTTTCTACAGATAAAGCTCTGTCTTGCCTTACGTTTGAAGTGTCAAAAGCATGTTGAACATAGGTTGCTTTTAGTATAACTACTTGATTTTTTTCATCAACAAAGGCATTTTGTTTTTTTATTGCCTCTATAATTTCAGGTTGTTCCTTATCAAGTTTAACAAGAGCTATTTTTTCCACATGTGGATAACGTTTTGTTTCTCCATCATTCCAAATTGTTGTAATTACTCTGTCAGATTGACCTAAAACACGAACTAAAAATTTTTCTCCCATTTTATGTAAACGTCGTGAAAAAAGAGCGGCAGAAGTTCTTCTTTCCGATGCAACCGGAAAGCCATATAATTCCATTAAAAATTGCATGACAAAATTACGGTTTCGTTCGTATAATTTATTATCGCCAACGGTAAATTTACCCATTTTGAGACCAAATCTTTTTAGTTCACCATCAATGTCCGATGGTAAAGAAGCAAAAACACCTGTCAGCTGAAAGTGGTCATAGCTGGATTTACTTAAAAGATGAGCTCTGTCCATTTGCAATAAAAATGGTAATAAGTCAGGGTAACATTCTAGGGTTGTTATATCAAGTCTATGAAAACGTTTGCGATATTCTTCATGGAAAGAGCGTGGCATTTTAGCAAGCATGGTAATAAGGTTTGCTTGAGTAACATTTTTTTCAAGAGGACAACAAGGTCCCATGGCATTTACAGAAAAATCTGAAATACTATAAATCATATCATATTGAAATATTTCTCGAAATGAAGAAAGATGTCTGTCAATTGCTATCAATGTAAAGCCCGGTAGATCTTTATATTCAAAAACATCTGACTCAAAAGATGGTAGTAAAGCCCTTATATCAACATGGGGGTATTTTTCTGATTCAAAATAAGGGCGCACCAGAGCCTCACGCACATGAACAATATCCAAAAAATTTTTTAATTCTTTGATATTATAAACAGAAAGTACGTCATAGTAGTCTAGGCTTTTCTTTTTAGACAGCCACTCACTTTTTGAAAAAGTTTCTTTCCAGTTTTCCATAATTTTATTACTGAGTTTATTATTTTATAACATTAAATTTAAAAATTTCCATAAATTATTAATATTTTAACTGGGATATGTTTCTAAATTAAACAATTTATCCATAAATGCTGGTTGCTACATCTATTTACCCCAAAAAATGCAGTGGTCTATAATTAGTAATATAAATTTAATAAGTTGCTTAGTATAATAATAAAAATTACTTTACATAACAAATTAGACCAGTCATAAATTAATCTTTTAAAAATAAATTAATTAAGAAATATAACCTAAAAAAATAATATAATATATTTTATAAGATTTCAAGTCTTAGAGTAAAAAAAATTAAATTAAAAAAGGAAACACAAATTAATCAGTGTTTCCTTAAAATTTAATTTTACCAAAAATATAAAAAATTGCTTTAATAAAAACTATTTATTTACAGTTAGTTATTTTATTAACATGTACCGATAAGATTTTTTATTTTTTCCACAAGGGCAGGTTTAATTTTTTCATCTTTTAGGGCAAAGTAAATTCCGGCAGCAAAAAAATCTACCCAGTCACCTGCATCATATCTTACGCCTTTAATTGGCACAGCCAACATTTTGTGTTTTTTTAGATAGCTTTGCATGGCATCTGTAAGTTGAATTTCTCCTCCATAGCCTTTTTGTGTGTTATGTAAATAATGAAAAATTTCAGGTGTTAAAACATAACGTCCAATAATAGCCAAGTTTGAAGGAGCTTTATCTATGGCAGGTTTTTCAACCATATTATTAATTTCATAAAGTCCATCACTTCTTTTTATTCCGTCAATTATTCCATAGCGGTTGACTTGATCGGGGGCAACTTCCATGACACCAATCACAGGCATTTTTTCTTGTTTTGCAATGTCAATCAATTGTTTCATGCCTGAAACTTCACTGACAAAAATATCATCACCAACCATAACCCCAAAGGCTTCATCATGAATGAATTTTTCAGCACAAAGTACAGCATGCCCAAGCCCCAACTGTTGCTTTTGTCTAACTGTTGTAATTTCTATCATTTGAGCTACTTGTTTAACTTTTGTCAGCAGGTCGATTTTCCCTTTTTGTTCAAGGTTCATTTCGAGTTGAAAATCATCATCAAAATAATCCTCAAGAGAAGTTTTATTTTTACTTGTTATAAATACAACATCTTTTAAATTTGCTTCGAGTGCTTCTTCAACAATATAGTGAATAATTGGTTTATCAAAAATCGGTAGCATTTCTTTTGGAATGGTTTTACTTGCAGGTAAAGAACGAGTTCCAAGTCCGGCAACGGGCATAATTACTTTTGAAATGTTGTTGTACATTGTTTTTCTCTTTTGTTTACAAGGTTAAAATCATGTCATTTCAATTTGAAAGACTTTTTAAGACGTTTTGTGAAGTGTTATCTTCCCAATATTTTAAATATATTTCCATGAAAATAAAAATCATTATAAAAATCTGAATTAAACTGATCTAGAGCAGTTTCAATAAAGATTGAAACTGCTCTAACCTATATAACTTTCAAAAAGCAATCATTTAACGAAGTGGCAAAGCCACTTCTATTCTTGCTTTTTGCACTTCAATGTCGCCATGCTCCAATGAAGTTTTTAGGGCATTTCAGGACAATTCTTTTCCAAAAATGCCCTAAAAACTAAAACTTATGAAAAAAACTATAATTTATATTGTTTCCCCCTCAATAAGGAATCCTCACCAAGAAAATTAATCGGTGTTTTCTTAATTAATTTTGCCAAGGTGTTCGTGAATAACTTTAGCCAAAGTATTAATTATTTTTTTGACAATTTTTTCATCTATGGCTTCCACCATGATACGGCAAACATTTTCCGTGCCTGAATAGCGTACCAAAACTCGCCCGTCTCCCACTTCAGTTTCTGCCTGTTCAAGACTGTCTTTTATTTGAGGAATGGAGTTTAAAGGAGGTTTACTGATAACAGGAATACTAATTGTTTCTTGGCTAAAAAGAGTAAGTTGGTCTGCAAGTTCAGATAATTTTTTATTATTTTCCTGCATAATTCTAAGCAATTGCAAAGCAGCCAATAATCCATCACCTGTTGTGCTGTAGTCGCTAAAAATTAGATGTCCTGACTGTTCACCTCCAAGATTACATTCAAATTTTTGCATGGCTTCTACTACATGTCTGTCGCCAACATCTGTTCTTATTAATGTTCCGCCATTATCTTGCATGAATTTCTCTAAACCCATATTACTCATAACTGTTGAAACTAAAGTATTATTTTTAAGTTTTCCTTTTGAAAGTAAATCTTTGGCACAAATTGCCATTATTTGATCACCATCGAGAATTTCCCCCTTTTCATCACAAACAATTAATCGATCTGCGTCGCCATCAAGGGCAATTCCTATGTCAGCTCTAACTTCCAATACTTTTTCTTGCATACTGATGGGGTAGAGTGAACCACAGTTTTGATTTATATTAATTCCATCGGGTGAATTTGCAATTGTAAAAACTTCGGCTCCAAGTTCTTCAAGGGCCAAGGGGGCAATTTTATAATTGGCTCCATTGGCACAATCAAGTACAATCCTAAGTCCTGAAAGGGAATACTCTTGAGGAAAACTATTTTTAAGGTATACAATATATCTACCCGGTGCATCATAGATTTTATATGCTCTGCCAACATCTTTTGCTGAAGGATAATCCCATTCTTGATCATGATGGATTACCATTTCCGAAATAATATCCTCAGCTTCATCCGGTAACTTATAACCATTTTTATCAAAAAATTTTATACCATTATCATAAAAAGGATTATGACTGGCTGAAATAACAACCCCAAGATCTGCCCGCATATTTCTGGTTAAAAATGCAATGGCCGGAGTTGGCATGGGGCCAACTTGATATACGTCCATTCCCATGGCACAAAGTCCGGCTGTTAATGCTGATTCAAATAAATATCCGGAAAGTCTGGTATCTTTACCTATAATTACTTTATTTCTATGTTTATCTGCTTTAAAATACATGCCGGCGGCAAGTCCCAATCGAAGGGCATTTTCAGCTGTCATGGGATAGGTATTGACTAGACCTCTCATTCCGTCTGTGCCAAAAAGTCTTTTCATTTTAACCTCTTATTTTCTTTTACCACAGAAATTGTGGAAGGATTTATATCAATAATTTTTACTGTTTTTGGTAAATTAATTTGAACTGACAATCTTGTACCTTCTGTTACGCCATTAAAACCTGTAACACTGACTTGAATTTGAGAATTTAAAGCCGGATCGAGTACATTATCAATCACTTTACCGGCAGGCACTTCAAGATTTAAAACAGTGCTCTTGGGTTTTATCTTAAATCCATTCGGTAAGTTATTACTAATGATTGGTTTATTAACTTCGATTACAGTTTTCTCAGTTATAACGTCAAAACTGAGGGTAGTTACAGGAACGCTCAATGACAAGCCTTTGGGAGCAATTAATTGTAAATTTCTTGAGTAAAAACCTTCACCATCAACATTATTAATATCAAAAGGAACTTTTAAAAACTCCATTTCATTTAATAAACTGCTTGGTCCTTCAATAGTGATTGAAGCAGGAGCTATAATTACATTGCTTATTTCCAAATCTTCTCTGTCATTTAATGAAAAATCAACATGAATCGGAATGGATTTTTTGGTAATGGTATCAACTTCAACAACAATGTGTTCAGGACTAATCTTTGTAATATCAACGCCATCAAGGACAAGGTGAATATCAACAGGCACAACATTGGCACCATCTTTTACATTTGATAAATCAACTCGATAACTTAGATTTCTATTTTTTAAACTGGCATAAAGTTCTGAACTTGCTAATATTTGCACATCAATGCTATTTGCATTATTATTAACCAATATAAAATTCTTGGGTAGGTTTCTAAATTCTAATGGGATATTTAACATATTTTCAAGGTGAGCATTTCCAACCACAACATACCAAAGCCCACAAGCAACTATAAATGCCATAATTAATGTTAAAATCTCTGAAAAATACTTATTTATTGAGAACATTTTCTAAAACTCTTTCCAATCTTTCAGGGGTTAATGGATTTGATAAATGTCCCTCTTGGGCAACTGTAACAGCCCCTCTTTCTTCAGAAATTACAATAACAAGCGCATCACTTACTTCTGATATTCCAAGAGCAGCCCTATGTCTTGTTCCATATCCTTGACGTTCTAAATTTTGAGTTAGAGGAAGAACACAACCACCGGCTTTAATTTTACCATCAATATTAATAATTACAGCTCCGTCATGTAGGGCTGTATTTGGGAAAAAAATTGTGCTGATTAAATCCTTGGAAAAATCTGCATTAATTGCAACCCCACGTTGAACATAGTCCCCCAAGGGAACATCAAGTTCAATTACAATGATTGCTCCAATTTTTTGTTTGGCAAGTTCATGACTTACATTTACAAGCTCAGGTATTAATGTTTCATGTCTTGTTGCTCTTTTCCTAAATAAATGTTTAAAAGTCATATTTGATAAACCTTTACGAATATCATCACTAAATAAAATGACTAAAACAAGGAAAAGAGATCCAAAAATATTTTCAAGTAACCATGATAAAGTAAATAAATTTATTTTTCTTGCAAAAAGATAAATAATGAATAAAAGTAGGAAACCTTGAAGAGCCGCAACAGCCCTGGTTCCTCTTACAAACCTTAAAAGGTAATAAAAACAAATTGTGACCAGTATAATATCAAAGATATTACGCCAACCTATTTGAAAAATTTCTAAATCTATTACCATATTATTACCTTTTTAAAATTTTAAATAAGGAAAACATTAGAGTTTGGAGAACTTTCTTGAAAAACCATCATAGAGACCTCTGCACAATTATTAATTTTTAATAAAAAACTGTTTTTAGAATGAAATTTTCTATTTTTAGATAAAATTTTGTGCAGAGGTTTCTTAAAATATGTTTATAATAAAATATTAAAAATATTTAATAGTAAAAAAATTTAATTCCATATTTTAGAATTTTATTTTTTTTGTAATATATTTTGCAAAATTAAACTTTGTCTTGTGTTTTTCACATCATGTACTCTATGGTGTTGTATTCCATGTTCAAGCATTAAAGCTGAACATACAGAGCTTATACATGAGCGATCATTTTTTTCCAGTCCAAATAAATCAGCAAAAAATGACTTATTTGAAATTCCAAGTAAAAGAGGTCTGTTTAATTGTTTGAATTTATCAATATGTTGTAATAATAATAAATTATGTTCAAATTTTTTGCCAAATCCAATCCCAAGATCAAGGATAATATTTTTTTCAGGTAAACCTTTTTTTGTCAAAACATTCATTTTTTCTTCTAAAAAACCATAGACTTCATCAACTATATCATTATAATGTATATTTTTTTGCATGTCCTTACTTTTTCCTTTGGAATGCATAAGTACATAACCCGGTTTATAGTCTATTATAATATCCAATAATTTTGGTTCCCATTCAAATGCAGAGACATCATTTATAATATGTGCTCCGGCTTCCAAAGAATTTTTGGCAACATCTGCCCGCCAAGTGTCTATAGAGATAATGGGTAAAATGGTTGGTGAAGTAATAGGGGGACTGGTGGGAGAATTGTTTGATAATGTAAAATCTTGTTTTTTATATTTATGAACAAACTTATTCATAGGCAAGTTTACATCAGAAAGATTTGAAAAATCTAAATTGGTTCTATTCAGTGTTTTTAAATGGGCTATAGTTTGTTTTAGCGGGTCAGAAATTCGTTTCCACTCAAGTTCAGAATCAATATCTTCTGCGCCAGGCCTTGTGGAAGCTCCTCCAAAATCTAAAATATCAGCGCCATCGTTTATAAGTTTTTTGGCATGATTAAAGGCTTTATGACCGGTTTCATAAAGCCCACCATCAAAAAATGAATTTGGGGTACAGTTTATTATACCCCAAACATAAAAAAATGCAGGTTGTAAAAAACCATTTTTATAATAAAATTCATTATTATAAGTTAAATTATTAATATTCAAAGTCATATTCTTCAATTGTAGAACGACTTAAAGTAAATGGTATAAAGCTTACATTATAATAATCAGAGCCGGGGTGTTTTGTTGTCTTATAATAAAATTTTTCATCTCTGATAGGAAAAGAATATTCACCTTCATCACCTGACCATTCAACTTCTTCGGTTTGACCATAAACATACATATTAGATGATTGGAGGTCAAAGGTAAAAACTTCTGAGCTGTTTGGGGCTAATTTTACCCAGCCGGTGTTTACCCATCCATCATTTACATCATTATATACAACGGCAACTCTGACAGTGTCAGAAGTTAAGTTGATAAATTTACCTTGATATTTTTCAGCCATGGCCAATGTTGGCAATGTAAATATCATCATTGCAAATAATAAACTTGTAATTAATTTTGTTTTCATAATCAGTTCCTTTTTGAATTAGTTAAAAGTTATTTAAAGTCATATGGTTTGAGATAGCGTTTTCACTATTGACTAATTATCATCTTTATTTTTTTTATCCAAATAAACATCATGATGTTTATCATTGTTATCATTATCTTCATCTTCAAAAGAAAATTCATCATCTTCCGGTTTATTGAAATGCGGTACAACCTCTGATGGTTCTTCTTTTGCATTTATGTCAAAAGGAGGTAATTCCTTACCATCAATCAAGCATTGAATATCGCTTCCTGTAATTGTTTCGCGTTCAAGTAAGGCATCGGCTATTGCATGAAGTAAGTCAATTTTATCTTGAAGTATGTCATGACATTGTTTTTTGGCATTATCAAGTAAGGACTTTATTTCTGAATCCACCAGTTGAGCGGTCGATTCACTTACTGAATCGGTATGTGTCCATTCTCTGCCAAGGAATACTTCTCCACCATGTTCACCAACAGCTTGAGGGCCGACTTTATCACTCATACCCCATTCACAGACCATTTTTCTTGCCATTTTAGTGGCTCTTTCTATGTCATTACCTGCGCCTGTGGTAATATCATCCATAACAATTTCTTCTGCCACACGTCCGGCAAGCAAGATCACAAGGTTATTGCGTAAATAATTTCTTGAATAACCATGTCTGTCTTCTTCAGGCAATTGCATTGTTACCCCAAGGGCTCTTCCTCGAGGAATAATGGAGACCTTATGGATTGGATCTGTTCCGGGTAGACTTACTGCGGCTAAAGCATGGCCTGCTTCATGATAGGCTGTGATTTTCTTTTCTTCATCACTAAGAACAAGACTACGTCTTTCTTTACCCATAAGTACTTTGTCTTTTGCATATTCAAAATCAGACATTTCAAGGAAATCTTTATTATTTTTAGCAGCTTGCAAAGCAGCTTCATTAACAAGATTTTCAAGATCTGCTCCTGAAAAACCGGGAGTACCCTTTGCCAACACTTCCACATTAACATTTTTACTTGTGGGAGTTCTGCGTATATGAACATTTAAAATATGTTGTCTGCCCCTTAAATCAGGTGTAGAAACAACAACTTGTCTGTCAAAACGTCCCGGGCGTAATAGAGCGGGGTCTAAAACGTCGGGTCGGTTTGTGGCTGCAATTAAGATAACTCCTTCATTTGATTCAAAGCCATCCATTTCAACCAGTAATTGGTTTAAAGTTTGCTCTCTTTCATCGTGTCCGCCCCCAAGGCCTGCACCTCTTTGGCGGCCAACAGCATCAATTTCGTCAATAAAGATAAGACAAGGAGCATTTTTTTTGCCTTGCATGAACAAATCTCTGACCCTTGATGCACCAACACCGACAAACATTTCCACAAAGTCAGAACCTGAGATGGAAAAAAAAGGAACACCTGCTTCACCTGCCACAGCTCTTGCCAAAAGTGTTTTTCCTGTTCCGGGAGGGCCCACTAAAAGAACCCCTTTGGGTATTCTGCCCCCAAGGCGAGTGAATTTTTTCGGATTAGATAAAAATTCAACAACTTCAGATAATTCTTCTTTGGCTTCGTCAACCCCTGCCACATCTTCAAAGGTGACGCGGCCTTGATCTTGTCCAATCATACGAGCACGTGAACGACCAAAGCTCATGGCTTTGTTGCCTCCACCTTGCATTTGACGCATGAAAAATATCCATACACCAATCAGTAAAAGCATTGGGAACCATGACATCAGAAGAGAAACAAATAATGATTGTTGCTCAGGTGGTTCAGCATTAATTCTGACATGTTTATTTAATAAATGCTCTACCAAACCGGGGTCATTGGGAGAATAGGTTTTAAAAATAGCCCCACTTTGAGTTCTGCCGGTAATATCTCTTTGTTGTATGTTTACTTCACTAACTTCTCCACGATCAACAGCTGCTAAAAAATCACTATAAGGCAGGTTTTGCTGACCTTGTGTGCCTGAGTCGTTAAATAAATTAAAAAGTGTAACCATAGCAAAAACAATTAGTCCCCAGACTAAAAAGTTTTTAGGAAAATTATTCAAGTTTACCTCCGTCGTACATTAGTTGATTTTAGTTTATTTTCTTATCAATTGTTATGCGATTTTAATTAATACCAATTAAATTTTGTATTGATATTTAGTATGTTATAATAATTGTTACTGTACTGATTTATAAAATTATAAAACAATAATTTTATGAAAATGAGTTTAAAGTTTGATAAATTTAAATCTCAACTACATAATAATTCTTTCCATTACTTTTGACAATCACAATCTGAACTTTTTTTAAATTTTTTTAAAATTTTTTTTATATAAAAAGAGATAACAGCTTTATATAATAAAACTAAAAATTAACCAACCGATTTTTTAAAATTTTACATTTTATATAACTTCATAAATTAATTGTTTTTTAATAAAGAACTAAGAATTTTTAATAAATTGATTAAGAATTTAATGACAATATTAAACATTTATGCTAAAAAACCAATAATACGCCTTACACCATTTTGTAAAGCAGATTATACAAAAAGATTAAATAATTTTTAAATAATAATTGGATTTTTTTCAAACTAACATTTATTTTTTTTATAACTAATTGTAAACAAAGAAAATGATGAGGTAAAATCATGTCAAATCATTCAGATAGCAATGAGCAAAACTCTGTTAATAAAAATATCGCAGAAGAAAATTCTAACCTTGAACCGAATACCAATGATAATAAAGAATCTAGTTTTCTTAAATTTTTAAATAGTACAGCACCCAATAATGAGATTTTCACTCAAAAAGATGACGACTTATCAAAAGAAGTACATGAAATAAATTTTTCTATCACAGAAAGCACAAATAATTTAAATTTTAAATCTGATTCTGAAATTAATACTTCCAATGAAAATATAATAAATTCAGATGCTGCATTGGTGTTTGAAGAGCATAGTTTAGAAAATGCCAATAATGATATTAGCACAGAAGTATCTGAAAATTTAGAAAATACTAATGATGTGAGCAAAGAAATTTTTGAAAATTCAGAAAATGAAGATGAATTATCCTCAGAGAAAAAAGAAAACGATTTTAATTATGAAGAAGAAAAAGTTTTACCTACAGAAGAACTTACAGAAAAATCTATAGAAGAATCTGTAGAAGAAGTTGATGACGAATTCGATAAAAAGCAGGATAATGAACTGGTTTTTAATGATAATATTGAAACAGAAGATTTTGACAAAGAAATTTCTTTTCCTCAAAGGCTAAGCAGTCAAATTGATAATATACCGCAAAACAATGATACTGTTGCTGAAAATCAAGCAGTCGCTAAGACAAAAGCTCCAAAAGCAGGTAAGGGAAAAGCAAATAACACATCAATATATAAAAAAAATAATCCCGGAATTGCCGAAAAAACCTTTCAAATCTGTTCATATTTGGCCATACCGATTTTATTATTATTGACCATAGCAATCTGTTATCAGCATATTTTGTTCCCAAGGGATTTATGGGTTAATGAAGAAGTTGTTTTGGCAGATGTTTATTTAAATTTGTTAAAAACTGGTAATTTCTTCTCATTAACATCAAATGGTTCCTTGTTTACAGAAGCAGGTCCTTTGTATTTTATGACTATTTGGCTTATTGATTTAATACCGCAAATTGATATGCCAAGGGTCTTTATGGGGTCTTTAATTCTTTTCAATTGTCTTTATATTTTAAGTATATGGTTTTTTGCCAGAGCCTTGGGATATGGAAAACAAGTTGCATTGGCAGCCGGTCTGATTGGGCTTACAACTTTTTCATTTCTTGGACTAAGTAATTATTTAACAGTTGATATTTTTTATGTAACATTAATGAATTTTTCTTTCTTGTGTTTTTATAGAGGCTGGAGAAAGAACAATGGCTTTTTTTGGTTAAGTTTTGCTTTTATATTTTTAGCAGCTTCTGTTTTGGTAAAAGGTCCTCTTTCTTTTGCTGTCTTTTTATTGGCAGCCATTTTATACTTACTGTTCAGTTCAAATTTTAGGAAATTAAATTCAGGCGATGGCATTTTAGGATTTTTAATATTCTTAATAGTTGTATTTTCTTGGATATTTTACTTGTATTTTAATAATGAAGATACTTATATTAAAGAACTTATTCAAACTCAAATTCTTAATCCGATTTTTGAAGATTCAGGCAAATCTTATTATTTTTATGCAATTGTTTTGCCAATTGTTTCATTACCATTTATTTTTTCAATTCTTTATGTGAATTGGTTTAGAGCCTTAATCAGCTTGCCAAAAGTATTCAAAAATCGTAAAAATCATATTGGTGGAGCTTGGCTATTTTGTATTTTATTGGTTAGTTTGGCAATTTTAACATTATTAAAAGAAAAATCTGCCATTTTCATATTGATAGTTATGCCTATTTTGGCTATATTGTTTGCAAGAGCCATATTCAGTTATGGAATGCTTGCAAATCGTTTATACTTTGCTCTGATGTCATTGGTTTTATTTGTTCTCGGTATTTTTGCCATCGGTTTGGAATTCCATGTGGAAATTATGCCTTATCTTCCTAAAATGGATTTCATTAGCGTGGAAGTTCCCGGTTTTATTGCTTTGGCCATAAATAGTTCTTCTTATGCTTTATTGTATTTTGGGGGAGTTTTAGTTCTCTTTTCACTTATTTTGTGGAGATTGACCAGACGTAATTTTGCGGGAGGTTCAATTTTAGTTTTTTCTCTGGCTTTAATTATTGCTATGCAACCACTTAATATTTTTATGACTTCCTCTGTAAATGCCATATATAGTCCTAAAAATCAGGCAAATATATTGGCTGAATACGGTGAAAAATCCTATACTGTTGCTACCTATAAATTATATCCTGCTATTTATACTTATTATTATAATATTGCGAAAAATGAAAAAGATTATCCTTTAAACAGTATACCAAACTTTGAAAGTCAAGAAAGCTTTTTACAGTTCTTAAATGAAAATAAAATGGCAATAGTTGCGCTACCAACAAATGAACTTGATAGTTTAGCCAATAAAGAAATGGCAAAAGTAATAAATTCAAGTTGGCTTGAAAATAAAAGTGTCAGCCTTTGCCTTTTTGAAACTGAAAATACTGAGACTGAAAATACTGAGACTGAAATTCCTGAAGCTGATATCAAAACAGATGACATGGCGCAGGAAGAAAAATTGGAAGAGCAAAATAATTTTACTCAAAATTTAGATCAAGATGCTAATTATGAAACCAACAGCATAGATTTAGAAAATTCTCAAAAAATTATGGATGCCAAGGAAAATGAAGTAAGCTTGGAATCTCAAACAAATAATGAAGAAAATAACATAAATACTGAAATGCAAACATCTTATGAAACGGGTATACAATCACTTCAAGAAAATTCAGATTTAGAATCTCTTGAGAGTGAAGAATTAATTCCTGAGAATAATTTAGAACAAAATAATGAAGTTAATACTGAGGAAAGTAACCAAGAAATAAATAATAGCCAAGATGATATCAATTCATCCAACCTTGATCAAAATACTTTAGGTGGGGGGGAAGAAACTTCTTCCAAAACTGAAGTTGAAGCGAAACAATAATGAAAATATTTAATAGCATTTTAAATTGTTTTTAATGTAATAATGATTAAATCTTTGAAATATAAAATTAATGTTTAAAAGTTTTTTCTAAGAAAATAAAACAATATTTGCTTATAATTTGGAATTTATATGGAATATCTTTGGATTTTAATTAGTTTCATTTCAGGTTCATTGCCTTTTGCCGTAATCATTGCAAAGGGATTTAAAGGAATTGATCCAAGAAAGGAGGGTAGTAAAAACCCCGGCACTACAAATGTGTGTAGGCTTTGTGGTTTACCACTTGGTCTTTTAACTCTTGCCTGTGATGTTTTGAAAGGAACAATTCCTGTTTATTTCAGTCTTATTTTATTTCCCGACAGTCTATTTGTGCAAACCCTCAGTGCATTTGCGGCTTTTATAGGACATATAAAATCTCCATTCCTAAATTTTCACGGAGGAAAAGGGGTTGCCACAGGAATTGGAGTTCTGATTCCATTGGCTTTTATACCATTAATTATAGGACTTCTGACTTGTGTGCTTATAATTATTATTACAGGCTATGTTTCTGCCGGTGCTTTAGCTCTTTATGCTTCTTTGCCTATATTATATTTAATATTTGATGAACGATGGTTTTATCTTTCAATTATTATGCTTTTACTTGTCTTGTATACACATAGGGGTAATATTCAAAGATTATTGAAAGGTGAAGAAAAACATTGGCGCAAGAAAAAAAGTATAAATTAAAAAGATAAATAATGTTAAAACTCTGTATATTGTTTTTATTATTTTAAATAATATACAGAGTTTTTTTATAAGAAGAGCTTGTGAAAAATTTCAATTATATAAGAAGCTGATTTTATATTGACTTTATTTACAACTTAGAGTATTTTTTCTTAGGGATTTTATTATAAATCATTAAAATAGAGAGGAATTTATGAAAAAAATTGGTTTACCTACCCAAATGATTATTGGTCTTATTTTGGGTGTCATTGTAGGTTACATTGTATCATCAAATCAATGGAATGGCGAATGGTTAAAAATTCTTGGTGATATTTTTATTAAATTAATGCGTATGCTTGTAGTACCATTGGTTTTCACCACATTGGTTGCGGGAGCTGCCAGTATTGCCGATGTTTCAAAGCTTGGAAGAATTGCCTTAAAAACAATTTGTTTTTATCTGGCTACCACAGCAATAGCCATTGCAATCGGTCTGTTATTTGCAAATTTACTTACTCCAGGTGTTGGATTAAATCTTAGCCTAGAAAACATACAAGCGAAAGATATCACTCCTCCTAATATCACTCAAGTATTAATGAATATTATTCCTATGAACCCCATGGAAGCACTTTCAGGTGCCAACATGCTTCAAATTATTTTCTTTGCAATTTTACTTGGTTTTGTGTTAAGTACTCAAGGTGAAAAAGCCAAACCCGTTACAGCATTTTTTGATGTTTTTGCCGAAACAATGATTAAAATGACTTCTGCTGTAATGTACTATGCTCCTATTGGCGTATTTGGTCTTATTGCTTTTACGGTCAGCAGACATGGAATGGATGTTATTCTACCATTAATCAAATTAATTGGTGTTATGTATCTTGCAGCCTTTGTGCATATTTTACTTGTTTATATACCTTGTATTATGATTAGTGGTGTAAAACTCGGATCATTCTTTAAAGAATGTTCCAGCCCATTATTGATTGCTTTTACCACTTGCTCCAGTGCGGCAGCTCTTTCTGCCAACATGAGAAGTGTTGAAAGATTAGGCGCTCAAAAACCTGTATATAGTTTTTCAATTCCTTTAGGAAATACAATTAATATGGATGGTTCTGCTATCTATCTTGGTATTGCCGCTATTTTTGCTGCTCAAGTTTATGGAATTGATATGCCCTTTGACAAACAATTAACAGTTGTTTTAATGGCAACACTTGCTTCAATCGGAACTATGGGTGTTCCTGCTGCTGCTCTTGTTATGATGAGTATGGTATTTACCCAAGTAGGTATTCCACTTGAAGCCATTGCACTTATTGCCGGTGTTGACCGTATAGTTGATATGGCAAGAACATCTGTTAACGTATTTGGTGACGCAACAGCAGCTTTACTTGTTTCAAAGACTGAAAAAAATAAATAAACTAAATCTTTAGGTTTATATAAAGAACATATATAAATCTTGATAAAAATTGCCCCAAAAATCATAATATGTTTTTTGGGGCTAAATATTTTAAAATTACATTATATATGGATATTTATGAAACCTCTGCACAATTCATTGTGCAGAGGTCTCATGGAGTGTTTACAATGTAAACACGACCACAAATCAAGAACAGGCAAAACCACGTTTTTGACGTTAAGTGATTGATTTGTGTGCCTTTTACCTCTGCACACAAATTTATCTAAAAATAAAAAATTTCGTTCTAAAAACTGATTTTTATTAAAAAATTAATAATTGTGCAAAGGTCTCTTTATGGATAAATATAAACTTTTTTTATCAGACGAACTTGGTTTTGTAGAAATTGATATAATTAGAAAAAAAGTTAAAAATATCTATTTAAAAGTATATCAAACCAAAAAAGTAAGTTTAACAATTCCTCCTAAGACGAATAAAGCTTGGCTTCAAAACTTTTTTGAACAAAAGAAAGTATGGATTATAAATCAGTTTTCTAAAATTAGGCATCATACAGATGAATTGGATAAAATTGAAAATGGTGCTGAAATTACTTTTTTGGGCAAGAAATTACAAATCATTGTAGAATGTTCAAAAACAAAACATATAGAAATATTAAATGATAAATTATATATTTATCTAAAAAATGATTTAGACTCAAACAGTATCAATAATTATTTTGAAAAATTTTGGAAAGAATGTGCAATACAGCTTTTCAAGCAAGAACTTAAAATCTTATATGATAAACTTTTTACTGAATATAAAATTGATATGCCAAATTTATATATTAGAAAAATGAAAAGTCTCTGGGGAAGCTGTATTCCCAAAAAAAATAAAATAACCCTAAATTCCAATTTATTAAAAAAACCTCTTTTGGCAATTCAATATGTTATTGTACACGAATTAAGTCATCTACTTATTCCAAATCATAGCAAAGAGTTTTATGGATTTTTAACAGAAAAAATGCCGGACTGGAAAGAAAGAAAAAAACTTTTGGAAAATAATTAGTATTTTAAGTGATTACGGATTGAGGGGGAAAACCACGTTTTTTGAAACATTCCACGACGCCTGACGGCTGGGCGAGTTTTTCCCCTCAAACGTAAGCAATCGCTTCCCTCTTTCCTTAAAAAAACATTTTTTCAACCAATGGTATAATTATTTTGATTTATTTTTTGCTAAATTTTAAAAATCAAAAACCATACCAAAATTGTGATTTTTGAAAATCGGAATGACGTGGAGGGAAACCCCATTTTTTTGAGTGGATTCATGACGCTTAGTCTCACTTTGTTCAACATAAGCTGGGTGATGTTTTTCTTCTCAAACGTAACTGTTTTCCATAAATAAAGTGTAAAATTTTTAGGTAAAAAATATTGATATATTAATATTTTATTTTAGGGTTTCCAAAGGGGATTATCCCCTTTGGCGGAGGGTTTGGGAGGCAGAGCCTCCCATAAAAAATTAACTAAAACATATTCTTTAAAATTTCAATTTCTTTGCTGCATCGAGAACGAAATTTAGGTCATCATCGGTATGGGCAAAGGAAACCATGGCAGTTTCAAAGGCAGATGGTGATAAAAATACTTTCATTTCTCGCATTTGTTTATAGAAACTTTCAAATATTGTTGCAGAGGCTTTTTCCACATCAGCATAGTTTTTAATGGGGCTATCGCTAAAGAAAATTGTAAACATGGAAGCTATTTGATTATATTGAATATCCAAACCTTTATTTATAAGTATTTGAGCAAGTTCAGAAACAAAAGCGGCTACTTTTTTCTCAAGTCCGGCATAATTTGATTTTTCCAGAATTTCCAAAGTTTTTAAACCTGCTGCCATGGCAAGGGGATTGCCTGACAAGGTGCCTGCTTGATAAACACTGCCTGTGGGTGCAATATTTTCCATTATTTTTGCCTTTGCCCCATAGGCTCCGACAGGCAAGCCACCACCAATGATTTTACCAAAAGTTGTGATATCGGGTTCAATTTCAAACCGTCCTTGAGCAGAGCTGTAATCAACCCTAAAACCTGTAATTACTTCATCAAATATTAATAATGCTCCATATTGGGTGCAAAGTTCTCTAAGTCCTTTAAGGTAGTTTTCTTCGGGTAAAACAAGGCCCATATTTCCGGCTATGGGTTCTATGAAAAAGGCTGCAATTTCATTGCCTTGTTCACTGAATAATTTCTTGCTTGCTTCCAAGTCATTATAGGGTAAAAGTAAGGTATCTTGAACAGTTGAAGCCGGAACACCCGGAGTTCCTGGGATTGAAAAAGTTGCAAGTCCTGAGCCTGCACTGGCTAAAAATGCATCACCATGCCCATGATAACCACCTATGATTTTTACTATTTTATTACGTCCTGTTACTGCTCTGGCAAGTCTTAGGGCACTCATGGTTGCTTCTGTGCCTGAGTTTACCATGCGAACCATTTCAAGGCTTGGTATGGCGGAACAAATTTTTTCTGCAAGCAATACTTCAAGTTCACAAGGAGCTCCATAACTACTTCCTTTTGCAGCTGCTTGGTTTATTGCATCTGTCACTTCAGGGTGAGCATGCCCTAAAATCATGGGCCCCCATGAACCTATAAAGTCAACAAATTCATTGCCGTCCACATCTGTTATTCTTGAACCCTTTGCAGAGGCTATGAATAAAGGGTCACAATGAACATTTTTGCAGGCTCTGACAGGGCTGTTTACTCCACCGGGTATTGTTTTACAAGCTCTTTCAAAAAGTGATTTTGATTTTTCAATATTCATAAAATTTCCTTTAAATATAATTTATTCCACGTTAAAATTTACTATGTTAAAACTTATTATTGTTCAGCTAATTTTCTTGGGAGGGGAAGCAAGATTATGTTGAACATTCCTCTCCCTAAAAAACATATTTGAACAATATGGGTATTAGTCTTTAAAATAAACCATGGAAGTTTTTTTCAGCTCTTGAATACTTTCTAAAATAATATGTTCATCTAACTTTGTAGTTTTTTTCAGATCTTCAATAACATTAAGACATTCTTGTTTAGTTTTTCCATGAATCATGGTGAAAAGTGTATAATTCCAATCAGGTGAAGGGCTTGGGCGATGGTAACAATGGGAAATATTATTATGTTTTGCAGCAATTTCACCGGCTTCGTCAATTAAACTGTCGTCAATTTTCCATGCAACCATGGCATTACTGTCATAGCCGGTTTTTTGGTGTTTAATACTTGCTCCAAATCTGCGAATTACTTTATTATCTTTTAATTTTTTAATGAAATTGATAATATATTCTTCACCCAGTCCAACTTCATCTGCAATATGGGCATAAGGAGTTAAAGAATCGGGTAGATTTTTTTGCAAAATTTTTAAAATTTCTATTTCTTTATCTGTAAATTCCATAACATTTCCTTTTGTTATAAGAGTTATTATGTCTCAATTAGTTATTGACTAAATTATACATTAAATAAGAAATGCATAACATCTCCATCTTGTACAATATATTCCTTACCCTCAACCCTAAGCACACCTACACTACGACAATTGGCTTCTGATTTATGTTTAATATAATCTGAAAAAGAAATAACTTCTGCTCTGATAAAGCCTTTTTCAAAGTCAGTATGTATTACGGCCGCACATTGGGGAGCTTTCCACCCATTTTGAAAAGTCCATGCTCTGACTTCCTGAACTCCTGCTGTAAAATATGAAGAAAGACCAAGTGATTTATAGCCTGTTTTTATTACATTAACCAAACTGCTTTCTGAAATTCCATAGGAATTTAACATTTCATTTTGCTCTTCTTGGCTAAGACCTTGCAGTTCAGCTTCCAAATTGGCACAAACCAAAACAGATTCAGCTTGTTTATCTTTTGCAACTTGTTTTAATTCTTGAACATAGTTATTTTCACTTTCAAGGCTGTTTTCATCTATATTTGCACAATAAATTATCTTTTTGGCAGTTAAAAGCCCAAGTTCTCTCCAAACCTGCTTAAAATGCTCATTATTTTCAGGGAGTGGATATTTTGAAGCCAAATTGCCTTGATCTAAAAAATCAGATAGTTTTTTACATTCTTCAAGGCTTTTTGAAGCTTCTTTATCAGCTTTAACCTGTTTTGCAAGTCTGTCCATTCTTTTTTGAACAGATTGTAAATCGGCAATGATTAGTTCTGTTTCAATGGTTTCCACATCACGGCTTGGATTGACAGAACCATCAACATGGGTAATGTTTTCATCATCAAAACAGCGTACAACATGCAAAATTGCTGAACATTCTCTGATATTTGCCAAAAATTGGTTTCCAAGTCCCTCGCCCTTACTGGCACCTCTTACAAGGCCTGCAATATCTACAAATTCAACTGTTGCGTTAATTATACGATTTGGTTTAACAAGCTCAGCCAATGCTTCAAGGCGTTCATCAGGAACAGCAACAGTTGCCTTATTGGGTTCAATTGTACAAAAAGGGTAGTTTGCCGCTTGGGCATTTTGAGCTTTTGTTAAAGCGTTAAAAAGAGTTGATTTTCCAACATTTGGCAAACCAACAATACCAATACTTAAAGCCATATATACTCCTAAAAATAAAAATACGTTTATATTAATTCGCATTAAATATGCTATGAAAATAAATGTATCAAAAAATAATTTTAACTAATTAATATGTTTATAAGCTTAACTGCATATTTTATTGATAAATAAATCCCATATTCCTATTCCTAC
>CAYJGE010000009.1:0-36629 GCA_964369835.1 uncultured Mailhella sp. | reverse complement strand
TTAGCCCTGCCTTTGCTGGGGGTTTGGGGGCAAAGCCCCCAAATTGGAATAACGTGGTTTAATCAGCGAAACAATAAGATAAATCTTTAGGATAAACAGAACCTCTGCACAATGAATTGGGCAGAGGTTTTTTAATAATGAAAATAAATTAATTTGAAAAGCCTGATTGAGCAAAGTTTTTTTGATTATTCCCAAATTTTGTGAAAAAACTAACATAAAATATCTATAGAAAAATTTCATCTAAAAATAAATTATAGGCGTGAATTTTAAGCAAAATCATGTTTAAAAATATTGTCATTCAGTTCTATATAGAAACTTCTGCACAATTCATTGTGCAAGGTTTCATGGAGTTTTTACTTAGTAAACACGACCAAAAATCAAGAGCAGGCAAAACCACGTTTTTGCCGTTAACCGATTGATTTTTGTGCCTTTTAGCTCTGCACAAAAATTTATCTAAAAATAAAAAATTTTATTCTAAAAACAGATTTTTAATAAAATTAGTAATTGTGCAGAGGTCTCATAATATATGAAATATAATGATATAACTTATTCTGAGAAAACATAATTAATGATTATATAACTAAAATTTGTGATATATCATTTAAAATTAATAAATTTGTTCATGAAGAAATTTCATAATTATGAAATTTTTAAATTTATTAAATAGTATCAAATAGTTACATGAAAATAGACATGTAAAACTCCTTTGTAAGTTTTTTATTTGCTAAAATAATAACAATTGTCTTGAATTATTGACAATTTTTATGGTTTTGATAGCAATGAATTACAGCACAAATATGTCTTAAACATTTATGTTAAGGCAATTATTGCCTATAATAACTTATTGATGAAAATATGTAAGTATTTTTTATAAAAGAGATTATAGGCAATAAGTAGTTAAATTTTAGAACAGTATAGTATTTTAAGTTGACATCACTAATGTCAACTTTTTGAAAGCACACTTGCTCCGGCATTTAACAGTGCAATAAGATTGCACTTATGCCTACGCAGTGGTCTCCTGCTATCGCAGTCGACGATAGTAATTTCATCTGAAATTACTATAACTTTTAACTTTAGGGGATTTATCTATGTCAAGTGAAAAAATAACACATCTTTTACAAGAGGACAGAACTTATTTGCCGCCTCGTCATGGCAAAGACAGTGCAGAAATAAAAGGTGCAGAAGAATTGCAAAGTTTGTGTGAGCTTGCAAAATCCGATCCTGATAAATTTTGGGCGGATAGAGCAACTTCCCTACTTCATTGGTTTAAACCCTTTGATAAAGTTTCCGATACAGATTTTTCCATTCCTAAAATATCATGGTTTGAAGGTGGTAAGCTAAACGCCGCATATAATTGTGTGGACAGACATATTATTACAGCCAGAAGAAATAAAGCCGCTTTAATTTGGCAAGGTGAAAAGGAATCAGAGGTTAAAGCATATACTTATCAAATGCTTTATACTGAAATTTGTCGTATGGCATCTGCTCTTTATGCCCTTGGGGTAAGAAAGGGTGATAGGGTGGCCATATATTTGCCCATGGTGCCTGAGCTTGTGGTATCCATGTTGGCTTGTGCAAGAATTGGCGCCATACATACAGCAATTTTCACAGGCTATGCCGAGGGCGGAGTGCATGGCAGAATATATGATTGTGAGGCTAAAATTGTAATCACTTCCAATTGTGTAATGCGTCAAGGGCAATTAAAACCGTTAAAAGAAAATCTCGATAAAGTATTAAGTCGTTGCCCCACTGTGGATAAAGTTATTGTTGTGAACAGAGATGATAAATATGAAGTAAATATGGTTGAAGGGCGTGACATTTGGTGGGACGATTTACTGAATGACCTTAGTTTGGACGGTGATTTTCCGTGTGAGCCCATGGAATCCAATGACCCACTTTTCATTTTACATACATCAGGAAGCACAGGAAAGCCCACAGGTGTTGTCCATTCCACAGGTGGTTATTTAACCTATGCCGCCCACACTACCCAATGGGTTTTTGATTTAAAAGATGATGATGTTTATTGGTGCACAGCCGATTGTGGCTGGATTACAGGTCATACCTATCTTGTTTATGGCCCATTAAGCCTTGGTGCCACAACAATTATGTTTGAGGGTACTCCAACTTGGCCAAAACCTGATCGCTTCTGGAAAATTATCGAAAAATTTAGAATTAATATTTTTTATACAGCACCAACTGTTTTGCGTTCATTAATGCGACAAGGTGATGAATGGACAGAACACTATGATTTGCGATCCCTCAGAATTTTAGGTTCTGTCGGTGAACCCATGAATCCTGAAGCATGGGTATGGTATCATAATAAAATTGGCAGAGGGGAATTGCCCATAGTTGATACTTGGTGGCAAACAGAAGCAGGCGGAGTGCTACTTTCCCCTCTTCCCTATGCTTCAACCCTAAAGCCGGGTTCAGTTACAAAACCTCTGCCAGGTATTGAAGCAAAGCTCATGGCGGTTAAAGGTAATCTTGACATTGAAGTTGATGAAGAGGGCGGGCATCTTTGCATAAAAAATGCTTGGCCGGGTATGATGATTGATGTTTATAAAAATCCTGAAAAATTCAAATCCTATTTTGAATATTTTCCCGGTTATTATTGGTCAGGTGACGGAGCCAGAAAAGATGAGAACGGCAATTATTTTATCTTGGGCAGAATGGACGATTCCATCAATGTTTCGGGCCATAGACTAAGCACAGCCGAAATTGAATCGGTCTTGGTTGCTCATCAAGCTGTTGGCGAAGCTGCTGTTGTTCCCATGCCCCATGATATTAAGGGTGAAGCAATTTATGCCTATGTGGCTCTTGTGAAGAATATGGACTGGACAGATGGCTTGAAAAAGGAATTGACAGTATGGATCAGATCTAAAATCGGCGCTTTGGCAAGCCCTGATAAAATTCAATTTGTTACTGAATTACCAAAAACTCTGTCGGGTAAAATTGTCAGACGGATTTTGAGAAAAATCGCCGCTTCTGAATATGAATCACTTGGGGATACTACTTCCTTGGCTCAGCCTGAAATTTTACCGCTTATCATATTAAATCATCAAAGACTTGCCCTAGGACAAAGTGAGCTGTTACTGGACCTTGAAAGAGATATGTAATCACGTTATTCCAATTTGGGGGCTTTGCCCCCAACCCCCCAGCAAAGCAGGGGTAACGCATCTAATTTTTCTTGAGAGGGGAAAACCACGTTTTTTTTGAAAAAAAAACGTGGTTTTCCCCTCAAACGTAAGCAATCGCTTCCCCCCTTCCTGAAAAAACATTTTTTCAAATAACAATATAACTATTTTGATTTATTAATATTTTATTTAATGTCTAAAATCAAAAATCATGCCATAATTATGGTTTTTTTAAACCGGAATGGCGTGGCAAGATAGGGGGCTTCGTTCGCATGAAATGACCCTAAACACTATTATAATTTTTTGCTTCAAGTACATGAATAAATTCAGGGCAAATGACAGCAAATTCTTGAGTGTCTAAATTAAGCAGAAATTTATCTCTGAGTCCAATGGTTTGAGCCGGTATTGAATGAAAGGGAGCAATAAAAACCTTTTCTTTTTCAAGCGTATACCAACCACTGGCCTCTAAGCTGCAATCATAAAAATGCATTACATCTTTTTTAAACTCAAAGGAAGTTGTCCAGTGGTCGACAAGCGGACCACTGGTAAAAGGAACAAAACGGCATAGCCTAAAGACAACTGTTTTTTCTTTCGGTATAGTGCAGTTTTTAAAAACATTCCACACATCATCAATACTTATTTCAGGTTTTCGCATATCTATATTTTTTCTGATTTTTTCACCCTGATAATGACTTTCTGAAAAACCATAATGTTTTGGATCAAATGGTCTGAAATAATTATATTTATAGATATCTTTCCAAACATTTAACATTCTTATAACCAGATTATTATAATCAGTTTCATGATTTAAAACTTTTAGCCAATTTTCACCGTCAAGTGATTCATGGTAGAGCATTTCATTTAAAACCACTCTGCCCTGCAAGCCGGAAATATTGCGTAAAATTTTAATGGCATTTAAAACAGCATAGCCGGCACAAAAATTATCAACCTTGCCTTGGTAAAATGGTATGTTTTTTGATTCATTCAATTTTTGCATAGTTTCTTCTTTAATCAAGATTTGTATGGATTCATATTATAACTTGCACAAAAAATGGGGGTTTCGCCCACGTGATTCAGGATTGAGGGGGAAAACCACGTTTTTTTGAAACATTCCACGACGCCTGACGGTCGGGCGAGTTTTTCCCCCTCAAACGTAACTGCTTCCCCTTTTCCATAAAAAACATTTTATTAAATAACAATATAACTATTTTGATTTATTAATATTTTAATTAATATCTAAAATCAAAAATTATGCCATTCAATCCATAATCATATTAACTAAGGTTTATAGGATTCTTTTAAACTGACAGTCCTATTATAGACAAGTTTATCGCTTGTACTGTCCTTATCGACACAAAAATATGCCAAACGTTCAAACTGAACCTTGTCACCAATTTTTAAAGTAGCTAAATGTGGTTCTGCAAAGGCATTTACAATTTTTAATGAATCATGATTAATTAAATCTGTAAAATCATCTGCTTCTTCTTGATCTGGATAAGGCATCGCAAATAAATGCTCATATAATCTGGTTTCAATTTGAACAGCATGTTTTGCACTGACCCAGTGAATTGTGCCTTTGATTTTACGTCCGTCGGGGGATTGCCCTCCCTTGGTTTCAGGGTCATAAGTACAAAGAAGTTCAACAATATTACCATTTTCATCTTTTATCACTTCTTGGCATGTGATATAATAGGCATAACGAAGCCTAACTTCTTTTCCGGGAGAAAGTCTAAAATATTTTTTAGGTGGGTTTTCCATAAAATCATCTTGTTCAATATAAAGCTCACGCCCAAAGGGAACAGTTCTTGTGCCATAGCTCTCATCTTCGGGGTGAAGAGGGCAAGTGAAAAACTCTTCTTCATTTTCAGGATAATTGGTAATTGTAACCTTAATTGGATTTAAAACAGCCATAACACGGGGAGTTAACGCATTTAAATCCTCACGCACACAAAATTCCAATAAACTAAAATCAACAACACTATCGGCAGATCTGGAAATTCCAACTCTTTCACAAAAACTATTGATCGATTTTGGTGTATATCCACGCCTACGCATTCCGCTAATGGTTGGCATTCTGGGGTCGTCCCAAGAAGAAACAAAATTATTTTGCACCAAATGAATAAGTTTACGCTTGGAAAGCATGGTATGCGTAATATTTAATCTTGCATTTTCAATTTGTTGAGAATGATACAAGTTTAAAGTATCTAAAACCCAATCATAAAATTCCCTATTATTATCAAACTCCAAGGTACAGATTGAGTGAGTAATTTTCTCTATTGAGTCTGAAATACAATGGGTAAAATCATACATGGGATAGATTTTCCATGCATCACCTGTTTTATGGTGATGAGCATGCCTAATACGATAAATTGTTGGGTCACGCATTATAATATTTGGTGATGCCATGTCAATTTTTGCCCTAAGTACCATTTTACCGTCTTCAAATTCTCCTGCCCTCATTCTTGTAAATAAATCAAGACTTTCTGCAATGGGGCGATTGCGATAAGGGCTTTCGGTGCCTGCCTTTGTTAAAGTTCCCCTATATTCACGTATTTCATCGGGGCTTAGCTCATCAACATAGGCCTTATCCATTTTTATAAGCTCAACAGCCAAAGAGTACAATTGCTCAAAATAATCGGAAGCATAATGAACATCTCCTTCCCACTGATAACCAAGCCATTTTACATCTTCTTGAATTGATTTAACATATTCAACATCTTCCTTGACAGGATTTGTGTCATCAAATCTCAAGTTACAATAACCTTGATAATCCTTGGCAATGGAAAAATTTAACCAGATTGATTTAGCATGTCCTATGTGTAAATAACCATTGGGCTCGGGAGGAAATCTTGTATGAACACGACTTTCAAATCTTCCGTTTTCATTATCCTTATTAATTCTTTGCCGAATAAAATCCAAAGCAACTGTTTTTTCTTCATTTTTTACTGCTTCACTCATTATATACTCCTAAAATTATTCCCATTCTTCAATTAATATCTTTGTGTTGCCAATGGCATGATCAAGTTCATGGACATCAACAGTGGCAGAACCAACTTTTTCAACCACAATTCCTGCGGCCAGTGTTGACAATTTACATGCTTTTTTAAAATCAGTTCCCAAATTTAAACAAGTAGCCAAAACTGCAATAACTGTGTCACCTGCTCCTGTCACATCAAAAACCTGTTTGGCTGTACTTTTTATATTTATTATTCCATCTGGGCTAAAAAGTGCCATTCCCTCTTCACCAAGAGTTATTAACATATTTTCAGCGTTTAATTTTTTTATCAAGGTCTTTCCTGCCAAAATAATGTCTTTTTGTGTTTTGATTTTTATTCCGGAGAGTTCTTCTGCTTCCTTTTTATTTGGCGTTAAAAGGTGAGCATTTTGATAAAATCCATAATTCTTTGGTTTTGGATCAATCAAAATTCTTGGTTGCTCAAGTTTATTTTTTTGATAAAAACCATAAATGTTCTTTATTAAATCTTTATATATTAATCCCTTACCATAGTCGGAAATGACAATAACATTATATTCAGGCAGTTTTTCTTCCAAAACTGACAATAATTTTTTTTTCTCTTGTTTTGATATGGGACTGTCATCTTCTTGATCAAAACGTATAACTTGCTGATTTCTTGCTAAAATTCTTGATTTAACCGTGGTAGGTCTAATTTGAAAGTTAATTAATGAATTTTTAATATTTGAGTCATTAAGTTGTTTGATTATTTCTTCTCCTGAACGATCATTGCCAATAAAACTAATCAGTTCAGATGAACCTCCAAGGGCAGTAATATTTCTGGCAACATTTCCCGCACCTCCCAAAAAATTATCGGTTTTTTCTATTTTAACAACAGGAACAGGGGCTTCGGGAGATATTCTGTTGGCATCACCCTTATAATAAGTATCAAGCATGCAATCGCCAATTACCAATACTTTTGCTTTATTAAACTCTTTTATAATTTTATCCATTAAATCAAGATCCTTTAAACCATAATATAAATTGTAATTCTTGCTGAATTATTCAACAGATTACTGTCTGGGTTGAATTATTCCAAAAGTCTCAAATTTGATAAATTTTTATAACATATTCGTCCAAAACAGGCAAAGTTTTTATTGCAATTACTAAAATAATAGTGTAAACATTTTAATATAATAATAACTTATCATAAAACGTATGATATTTATTTTTAAAATTATCAGCACCATTAGACAATGCATAAATTAAAACAGCATTAATAGTAACTTTAAATAGTTATAATCATTTTTATTTTTCCAATATAAAGACTTCTGTTCAAATATTTATTACTGAAATTTTTCTTAAAACACTTTATTTTATAAAATGAAGTTTATAAAAAATTAACAAATAGTTATTTTATTGAGTTAATTCAAATTTGGTAAGCAATATCATGTTTCAACAATAAGCTAAAGAGCATACTTCATAAATAATAAAATTTAATTATTATTCATATAATTCAATGTATTATATGTATTTTAATTGTCGACTGTTTATGGAAATATGCTTACACACCTTAAACCTAAAAAGGATATTTTATGATAACAGCTAAAGATATTATGACAAAAGATCTTATCACCGTCAGCCCCGAAACCGGTATAGTAGATGTTGTAAAAATATTTTTGGAAAAGCATTTTAATGGTTTACCTGTGGTTGACAAGGATAATAAATTAATTGGAATTATAACTCAAATGGATTTGGTATCTCAAAATCAAAAAATAGAAATGCCTAGTTATTTTATGTTATTGGATGCTGCTATTCCTTTACAATCCCCCTATAAATTTGAAAAAGATTTGGAAAAGATGGCAGCAACAACCGTAAAGCAATTAATGCAAACAGAAGTTTTTAGTATTTGTCTTGATACTAATCTTGATTTTATATCTTCATATATGGTGGAAACAAAACGCTACAGTTTGCCCGTTCTCGACAATGATGTATTGGTAGGCATTGTGGGCAGAGAAGATGTGCTTAAGGCCATGTTATTGAGAGATTAATTTTTTGCAAGGCAATGACTTTACAGGCAGATAATTAAAAACTCATTGTTTGAATAAAAATATACAAGAAAATTGCGTATTGCATGTTTATTTTAGCAAATTTTTTGTATATTTTTATTAAATATTTATGCCTGACAACAATTTGTTTTTAAGGAATCTGTTTTGAAAAATAATAAATTACTACACTATGGTTATCTAAATTTAGGCTTGAATTTTGTTCAAGCATTATTCACCTTGTTATTGATTTTTCCGATTTATATTTTCTCGGCTTTTTCTGTTTTGATTTTTCTAAAATTTCCGTTTTTAAATGGTTTTGGGTTCGGCCCCTTTTTATTACCTTTTACAAGCATCAGTCTTGCCTTTATTTTACCTCCTCTTTTTATGATAGGTTTTTATGGTCATTCATTTAAAGAAAAATTTTATTTAATGTTTCAAATTCAAGCATTTTTCTATTTGATATTTGTTGTTCTTTTGACTTTTTTTATTTTTTATGTTGTCAATATAGATAATCTATTTGAAACCCTTAGTTATTCTTATTATTTTTCATCAATAAACAGGATTTTGGTTTGCTTATTTTTCTATATTTCCATAAATGTATGTTTGGCTATTCAAAACTTACCCTTGCCCATATATTTTAAAAACTTAGACAAAGATGATGCTGATTTTAATATTGATGGTGTATCCTATACTTTTTTTGGGCAAAATTTTATGAATTTATCCAATCATGAAAAAAAACATAGTGCCGACAATTATATTTTTATGCCTCAAGATAATTTATATCAAAAACTAAAATCAGATGATAATAAACAAATTGATTATGATGAACTTTTAGATGATCCAAATCAAATATCTACAATAAAATCAAATGGTATTAATCAGCATAATGCAAAGGATTATATTTTATTTTTTGAAAAAAACAGAAATAAAAATGTCATAAAAAATGCATGGAAAAGACATTATCGTGAAATTCCTTTGCAAATACGTATTTCTATTTTATTTGCACAATTTGTTGGTTTATTATTTCTTATACTTTCGGTTCTGCCCATATTTAACCTTGAACATCCACAATTTGTTTCAGGTTATAGTTTTTTAGCTCTTTTTTTCCTATACTTTTATATTTTATACTCTATTCAAAAACGAGCTTATGCTTTTTGGCGATTTGCATATTTATTTGTAAATCTTGTTTTTATTATGCTAAATATATTCTTTGAGTCATATTCTTGGCAAATTATATTTTTAATTTTCTTTTTTTCTCAAGTATATGTAGTATATAATTTTTATTCAAAAAGAAAATGGTTTATTTAAATATTTATTGGGGTGTCTATGGAAATTCATTTTTTAGATGAAATTGTAAGTATTTTTATTCTGTCAACCGTGGTTGTGTTAATTTGTTATAAATTAAAAATTCCGACCATTATCGGACTGTTATTGACAGGATTATTATGTGGCCCTTCTGCCCTTGGGGTTGTTTCAAACCATCATGCTGTTGATACCATGGCGGAAGTTGGTGTGGCACTTTTACTTTTTACCATAGGAATGGAGCTTTCGGCAAAGGAATTAATAAGAATTAAAAAACCTCTTATCATCGGAGGAGGAGGACAAGTTTTAATAACAGTAGGAATTACAACGCTGATTTGTCTTTTTTTTACAAATTTTTCCACAGCCTTGGTTTATGGTTGCTTGGTAGCTCTTTCTTCCACGGCCATTGTTTTAAGTATTTTTCAGCAAAAAGCCCAAACCGAATCCCCCCAAGGACGGGCAAGTCTCGGAATTTTAATTTTTCAAGATTTAATCATTGTGCCCATGATGTTACTTTTTCCCTTTTTGGTGGGAAATATTAAACTTTCTCTTGGTTCTACCTTGCTTGAAATTGGAACAGACCTAAGTTTAATCATAGCAATTCTGCTTTTTGGTAAATTTATCTTGCCCAGATTAATGTTAAGTGTTGTCAGAACCAGAAGCCGTGAACTTATGCTGATGACAACCTTGGGGCTATGTTTGGCAATTGCACTTTTAACAGCCTCAGTCGGTTTATCATTATCCCTTGGTGCATTCATTGCCGGTTTATTATTGGCCGAATCTGAATACAGCCTAAGTGTTATGGAAAATATTCTACCTTTTAAAGATGTTTTTACCAGTATTTTCTTCATATCTGTAGGCATGTTATTAAAACTTGATTTCTTTTTTTCTCAGTTTTTCATCGTAATCTTACTTGCAATTTTAATTGTTTTGATTAAAATCTTAGTGATTATTCCTGTTGTTATATTTTCAGGTTTATCCCTCAGAACGGCAATCATTACAGCTTTCAGTTTAGCTCAAGTTGGTGAATTTTCATTTGTTTTGGCACGTTCTGCCTTGGATTTAACATTAATAACTTCCATGGAGTATCAAATATTTTTGGCTTCAAGTATTTTAACCATGGGAATCACACCTTTATTTATTAATATTTCGCCTGCCATTGCAGAATTTATATTAAAAAAAGCAGGGTTTAATGTACCGCGAGAAATAGAAGAAGTGGGTGAACATTCGGGAAAAATGGAAGGCCATATTATTATAATCGGTTTTGGAATTGGTGGGAAAAATTTGGCTCAAGTTGCCAAACGCTCTGATATTCCCTATATCATTTCGGAAATGAACCCTGATACCGTGAGCAAATACAAAGATACCGAACCCATAAGGCATGGAGACGCCAGTTATCCTTTGGTTTTGGAACATTTAAATGCTAAAACAGCAAAAGTTTTGGCAATTATGGTAACAGATCCCATAGGAGCAAGGGCTGTCATAAATAATGCGAAAAAAATTAATCCCAATATACATATTATAGTTCGCTCAAGATTTGTTGCAGAAGTTTCAAGCTTAATGGAAGCAGGTGCCAATGAAGTTATTCCTGAAGAATTTGAAACCTCAATCGAAGTTTTTGCAAGAATTTTAAATCACTATCTAATACCAAAACAGCAAATTGATTTGGAAATTGCAAAAATCAGAGAATCAAATTATAATATGTATCGTAACGTGAATTTGCCACATTCAAGCAGCCTTGTTCAATCATTGCCGAACCTTGTATTTACTGCTTATATTATTGAAGAAGGTTCAAAATTGGCAGATCAATTTTTACGAGATGGCAGTTTAAGGCAATTTAATGTAACAGTTGTGGCCATAGGCAGAAATGGAGATAATATTACGGATATAAACGCCGACACAAAATTAATGATTGATGATATTATCTATATTTTTGGAACACAGGATAATCTTTATAGGGTTGAATCTCTTTTTCTAAAATGTCCTGAATGTAAAAAACAATAAAAAATTCAATCATTTTGTAGGAATGGAGGGTGATTTGACCACGTCAATCCGTTTTTGTATTTTTTGAGGAGGAAAACCACGTTTTTTTGAAACATTCCACGACGCCTGACGGCTGGGCGAGTTTTTCCCCCTCAAACTCCCCCTTTCCTTAAAAAACAAATTTTATAACATATTGTTTTACATTTGTTTTTTAAAAAATAATTTTTTAAGTATTTTTATTTTTGAAAGTAATTTTCACAAGCGGATTGACGTGGGTGATTTAACCGAAAATCGTGATTTTGCTTATTCTTGATTTTTGATTGTTTTTACAGTATAAAAACTTTGTAAAACCCAATTATCAGGGTTTTCAAAAAACAACTTTGAACAAGACAGTGAAGGCACGTGATTCCGGATTGAGGGGAGAAACCCCATTTTTTTGAAAAAAATGAGTTTTTCCCCCTCAAACGTAAGCAACCGCTTCCCCCCTTCCTGAAAAAACAACAATTTGGAAACACTGAGAAATCAGTGTTTTCGCAAAAATTTATTTTACAAAAAAACATAAAGGATTAATAAATGGATCACACAAGTGAAACAATTAAGGTGCAACCATATTTTGATATGGAAGCCATCATGGCATTATTGCAAGAATCAAGACTTGGCGGGCAAATTTTAGAAGATTTGGTTACAACTTTTGAAAGATGGGTCAAATATTTAAATGTATTAAAACTTACAACAAAAAGCGGTGATTATCTTGTTTTATGGCTTTCAAAAGATGCAGAAGATGAAGTTGATAAAGCATGGGATACGGATGCTGAAAAAGCTTTTCGATTAAACTGTGTGGGGCAATCATTAATCATGAATGCGCTTTATCAAATAATGCCCGAAGTTGAAGACGCCGGCTGTGCGCCCTGTCCGCCTCCCACCAATTTCCTTGAAGATGCTTTGGCTCATGAAAATATTCCCTATAAAGAGAATGAACCAACCCTTGTAAGAAGATTTAGTGTATTAACTTCATTACCTTTTCGTGGAGCCTGTGATATCTGTTTCCTACAAGAAGCCTGCCCAAAAGCGGCCAATCAAGGTGAGAAATTTCATACTGTTGAACTTCCCGGTTATCAATAAGATGGATTTGAACAATGAATTGTGCAAAATTTATTGGTTAAAGAAAAAAATAGTAGCAATGACACACTTTTAATTTTTTGTGTCGTTAACCGACAATTTAAATGACAGCCTATTTGATTTATTTTCGTTAACCGTTAATTATAATTCTTTGATATATCAAGAGAAAAAACTAAAGCGGTGTCATTGCGAGACTGTGCGATTTGCCACAGGAAGTGGCAAGCCCCGCAGGGCAAGCGAAGCAATTTCCACGCAAATTGCAAGCTTGAGTGAGTGGGGCTACAGGACGTAGCTCCCGAACGTCATCTGTAATGTAAAGCAATCTTGGCGTTAAAGGCTGTCCTAATTAAAGACTTTTTAAAATTCCCGATTGTACGCCAAGATTGCCACACTCGCTCCGCTCGTTCGCAATGACAGCCAATTTGATTTATTTTCGTTAACCGACAATTTTAATGACAGCCAATTTGATTTACTTTCATGAATCGACTATTCTAACACTATTATATATAAAGAAAAAAACAAAAGCAGTGTCATTATCTGCCTCGTTTTGCCATAATTGCTTGAACAAATTCATTTGGTGTATATTCTTCTTTTCCTTTGATGAAATTGCCAAGCTTTTTTGCCATTGTTTCAGCTTCTTGCCAAGCCATTTGTTTTTCCACAGGAATACAGTGATGGGTGCCTTCTTTTGCGTCCGGCCCATAAACCATTTTCAAAAACCCATGGGGACACTCTTCCCCTTGCCCACAGACAGCACAGGGAAGTGAGCCTTGAATGGAGATTTTACCAAGGTAATTCATACGTTCCAAAAGACCTTCCATGGCAATGGTTTCATGAATTGCATCCATTGTCGGTGAAGTCGGAGCAACAGATGAACCAATGGACACCATATATTTACCTTGAAGAAGTATATTATGGTGCATGGAATAAAGACGTTCCAAAAGGCTTTTTGTAAAAGCATCAATCATTGAAAAGGGAACATAAAAACCAAATACAAAGGCATCAGCTTGTTTGATTTTTGCTTCAATGGGTGCAAAATCATCTTTTAATATACAGGTATTTGTTTTAACACAGGCCAAACAGGCTCTGCATGGTTTAATATTATAATCACTCAATTTGATAAATTCAAATTCTTCACCACTGGATTCTAAAAAATGTTTAACCAGTCTATCTGTATTACTATTTTTAATGGGGCTACCTGAAAAACCTAAAATTGCCATAATTTTTCTCCTTTTTGTTAACTGTATTTAGTTGGTTTTGTAGCATTGTTCGGTGTTTTTCTATCTAAGTATATTTACCTAACTATTCTTATTTACAGATTAAATCAAAATAAATATTCTTATTTTTGTAAGTTTAATATAGTAAAATTAATATGTTATGTCAATGTTGTGATTTTCATTATTTCAATTTTTTTTATCTCTAAAATTTAAGTGATTGAGAACATAAACATCATATTTTAAAATCATTAAATTAATATAACACATTGTACTTATAATTTTAAAAAAATATAATCACTTCGCTTGGATAATTGGTATAATTTAAACATAAAAAATGCTGATTAAACATATAAAATTTAATCAGCATTTTCTAATAATTTTTTATTTCGTTAACCGATAATTCTAACTCTTTGATACATCAAAAAAAACTAAAGCGGTGTCATCAACCTACTTGATACATTACAAAATTGAGAAATAAAACCCTCTTTTTTTACTCGACCCATTAAATTTCAATTTTATCCACAAAATTCAAAACTTCTTCCAATTTACCAGAAGCCATTATTTGTCCTTTTTTCATATAGTGGTATAGGTCGCATACTTTTTTTAATTGATTTAATTGGTGGCTGATAATTATCCAAGTTGCCTTATTTTCTTGTTGCCATTCAAGTATCCAATTTAAAAATATGGTTAAACTATCAATATCCAAATTAGATAAAGTTTCATCTATAATAATCAGTTTGGGTTTAAAAATTAATGCCCTGATGAATGAGATTTTTTGCTGTTCACCGCTGGAAAGGGTTTTGGCATATTGATGTTTTTTGCTCAATAAATTTGCTCGAGTTAGCTGATTATCAATTAAATCTTCATTAATTTCCATCTTTCTGAGTTTTAATGGATAAATTATATTTTCATAAATCGATCTTTGCAACATATAGGGTTTTTGGGGCATGAGGGTTATTTCATTTGCTTTTATTCCTTGATAATCAATTATTCCGTGTTCAGGTTTTAGATCTCCGATTAAAATTTTTGACAAGCTTGATTTTCCGCAGCCATTTCCTCCAAAAAGTCCATGGATTTTACCCTGCACAAAATTTAAACTTGGAATATCAATTAATAATTCACCCCTTTGTTTTTTTAAATCAATAATTTGCAATTTCTTCCCTTTCCTTTCTTAAAAAATCTGCCAGCAATTGTAAACTAAAGGAAATTGCCAATAAAATCAAGCCTAAAATTATGCCTTCCGTAAAAACCCCTTGACTTTTCAAAAGGGAAATTGTGGTGGTCATGGATCTTGTATATTCCTTTATATTTCCGCCAATTAACATGGCTGCACCCACTTCACTGAGTGAACGCCCAAACCCTATCACATAGGCAAAATAAATTTCCTTTCCAAGTTCCTTAAAAATTAATTTCTTGGTTTGGGACTTGTTGGCCCCCACACAAAGGGCAAAAAATCTGACTTGGGGTGCCAATCTTTGGGCAGAATTATAAACAAGGCCTGTTATAATTGGAATAATAATAAAGCACTGAGCTAAAACCATGCCTTGAATTGTAAAAAGTAAATTAAAACTTCCGAGTGGGCCTCTTCGCATGATCAGCAAATAAACGATTAAACCCACAACCACAGGAGGAGTTCCCATTAAAGTTCTGATTATTCGGATTAAAATATTCTTGCCCATGAACTGATTTCGTTCAAGCCATAAACCACAATTGACTCCGATAATAAAAGAAATTGTTGTGGAGGAAAATGCCAAGATTAAACTGACATATATAGCATGCAGAGCACCCGAATTTGAAAAGAAAAGATTAAAATAAGCTGTAAGTGCTTCCATTGATATTTTTCCTGTTATTTCTGTGGATTGGCATTGGGAATAAACATTTTTCCATATTTATCTTTTCCATATTCTTTTATTAAATTTTGCACTTTTTCAGACCTTATCCATTCAATAAACAGTTTGGCAGCCTGATAATTAACATGTTCATATTTATTTGGATTTATAGCCAATACAGCATATTGATTATAAAGATTTGAGTCATTTTCACAAATAATTATATTTTCAGTTTTGATCTCCGAATCATGAAATATTCTTTGCCATGTGCCTCTATCCGTCAAGGTATAGGATTTAGTTTCTTCTGCCATGCTAAGTGTGGCCCCCATGCCTTGTCCGACTTCTTGATAGTTTGGATTATCCGATGGATCTAAGCCAAGTTCTTTCCAAATTTCCAATTCCCTATAATGAGTTCCTGATTTATCGCCTCGTGACAAAAAGGGTAAATTCAGTTCCATGATTTTTAAAAAGGTTTTGCTGATATCTTCGGAGTGTTTAAGGGGCAATTTTGGGCCAACCAAGATAAAATCATTATACATAATAGGATATCTGATAAGTGAATAACCTTCTTGAACAAACTCTTCTTCTTGTTTTTTGGCATGGGTCAAAATAATATCCACATCTCCATTTCTGCCCATGGCAAGGGCTTCACCTGAACCTACCGAAACAAATTTTAATGTATATCCACAATCTTCTTGAAAAATCGGAGTTAAATAATCAAGTAAGCCCGTATCTGCTGTGCTGGTTGTTGTTGCCATAAACAATACATTATTATAAGCATTTGTTATATTGGCAAAAAATAAGAATATGCCCATGAATAATAATATTTTTTTCATAATCTATCCAAATTAAAAATTGAACATGAAAAAGTTCATATTTTTTTCACATCAAAATATTCTAACTTCATTTTTAACAGAAAGTCAAATATAAACCCTAAAAAAAACAAATCTAATTTTTCAATATTTTTGGATGAACCATTGAAAATCACTTGTGAATAGATTTCTCTAAACATTGACAATAAGTCAAATTTATTATAAATACTTTAAATCAAAAATAAAAGGGAGATAAAAATGAGCGCAAAACCACTTAGAATAGTTGCGATTGCAACTGCAAAACAAGGTAAAGGCAGTGAATTAAAAAAAGAATTGGAAAAAATAGTTGACCCATCAAGAAAAGATCCCGGTTGCATTGAATATATCATGCATGATAACAATAAGGACAGTGATAAATTTGTTGTTCTTGAACAATGGGAAAGTGCCAAATTATTAGAAGAACACCTTGCTACTCCCCATTTGAAAAATTTTGTTGAATCCACCAAGGAAATTTTGGATAATTTAGAACTTATTGAGTTAACCGCTTGGGATTAATTTGATTATAAAAGACAGAAAGAATTAATTCGTCCACGCTGAAAAGTTGATTTGGCTTTTTCGCAATAGACATATCGGCTTAGAATATCGCATTGCAAAAGCCTGAAATAAATTCAGGCTATTCTATGCGAACGAGCATACTTCATAAATAAAACAACATAATAAATATTCATATAGTTCAAATTATTATGAACATTTTATTATCGAATATTTATGAAGATATGCTTATGCCGTGTAAAATTTTAATGAAAATAAGTGCGCTTTTTTCATAAATTGCTTTAAAAATCGTGGTTTTTCCACTTAAAAAACTTGTATGTTTTGGAGAGTTTTCTTTTTCAATAAAATCGGCAAACAATAATGGCTAAAATTAACTTTTATAGTAAATTAAGTTGACATCGCTAATGTCAACTTTCAAAAGGCACACTTGCTTCGGCACTCGTGCAATAAAATTGCACTTATGCCTACGCAGTGGTCGCCTGCTATCGCAGTCGACATAGTAATTTCAACTGAAATTACTATAACACAAAATAACATATTTTTTTGATAACATTTATCATTGTGAGGAAATCATGTCTCAACAAACAGAAGCACCAAAAAAATCTGTGGCCAAAATTGCTGAAGAAGGTGTTAATCATTTTTTAATGCTTATGAATCAGCGTGGATTAAATACAACAAAACAACGTATTAACATTGCAAAAATATTTTTTACAATGAAAGGGCATAACTCTTTGGAAGATATTTATCAAAAAGTTAGCCAAAAGGTGCCAAGCATAGGGCAAACAACAGTTTATAGAACAATCAAGCTTTTATGTGAAGTGGGCTTGGCGGAAGAATTACAAATCGGCGATGGTTTTGCAAGGTATGAGCCTGTAACAACCAAGCAACACCATGACCATTTAATCTGTAAAGGCTGTGGTAAAACCATTGAATTTAGTTCGCCGGAAATTGAAAAACTACAAAATGAACTGGCATCTGAATATAAATTTAATTTAATTGATCACCACCATATTTTAATTGGAATGTGCGAAGATTGTGAAAAAAAACCTAAATAATATTTCTGATTTATTAATTTTTTTTATTATAAAATACATCTGAATTTTATAAAATTTTAACAAATCAAATATATAAATTTTTCTATTTCCAAAAGGATTTTTATGTCAAAACTTGACCTTTTGTCTTCAAAAGAAGACCCTATTTATTTAATGGACGCAAACGCCTTTATTTTTAGGGCTTTTTTTGCAAATACCAAGATGTCAAGGTCTGACTTATTCCCAACCGGAGCAATTTATTCGGTAAGTAGATTAGTATTAAAAATAATAAAGGAAGAAAACCCCAAATATTTTGCCTTTGTTATTGATGGCAAGGGTAAAAATTTCAGGCATGAAATTTATCCCGAATATAAATCTCAAAGACCTCAAACCCCGGAAGATTTGCTCAAACAGCTTGATCCTATCAAAAACTTTATAAAAAGTCTTGGAATAAGAATTGAAATTTCAGATAATTGTGAAGCTGATGATTGTATTGCTTCGCTTGCGAAAAAATTTTCCAAGGAACGCCCTGTAATTATCATAGGCACAGATAAGGATTTAAAACAGTGTTTGAATGAGAATGTTTTAATGTGGGATCCGGGTTCTAAAAATGAAAAAATTGTCACTGAAAAAAGTTTTTATGAAGACACAGGATTAAATCCAAGTCAATGGCCTGATGTTCAGGCATTAATCGGTGACAGTAGTGATAATATTCCGGGTGTAAAGGGTATTGGTGAAAAAACAGCGATTAAAATTTTTGAAAATTTTAAAAATTTGGAAGATATCAGAGATAGATTTGCCCTGCTTTCTCTGCCTGTAAAGAAAAAAATGGAAGGCAATTTGGAAGCCATGTTTTTATACAGGCAACTCACAACCTTGGATATAAATCAATGCTCTGATCTTGATTTAAATAATTTTAGAATTGAAAAGGCAAATAAACAAAATGTACTTACTTTTCTAAATTCTTATGAGTTGAAATCGTTAATAAAAGATTTCAATACCTTGGTTTCTAAAAAAATTATTTTGACCGTAGAAGGTTATGACTCTCAAGGCTCCTTGTTTTCAGAAACCAAAGAAGAGAAAAAAAATGAAAAAGATGATGATTTTATTGAAATTATCTATGTAAAGCACGTTGAAGAATTACCAAGTTTTAAAAATAAAGTTGTAGGATTAATTCCCTATACTTCACAAAATTTAGACCATGGTTTTTCTATTTCGGCAATTGATTTGCCAAAATCTTTAGATTTTCTTAAAGATAAAGCTTTCCCCAATTTAAATCTTTTGGAAAACAGTCCAAAAACTGTCCCCCAAAAACCAAATAATAAACAAAATATTCAATTACCCCGCCAGTCACTTCTCAGTTTAATTAGCCCAAATGAAAAAATTGAGCCTAAAAATAGTTTGGTATCCGAACTAATTAAACCTAATGCCAATGCAAGTACATCTACCGAATATTATTATACAGGTGATTTTTCAGCATTGATTAATCATTTGCAAAATGCTTCCCAAATTGTTGTTCACAATTTAAAAGACCTTTTGCATAAATACCCTATCTTAGGCTTTATGTATAATCATTTCAGTCATTTTTTTGATTTAGGTATTGCGGCTTGGCTTCTTTCTCCGGATGAAAAAGATTATGGATTTTCTTCAATTTCGGCAAAACATGCCTTTCAAAACCAAATTAGCTTGGATTATCCTGCAAAATTAGCCCTTTCTCTCTATCTTGATAATTTGGAAAAACTGGAAAGCCATAATTTATTAAAACTAATGTTTGATTTGGAAATGCCTTTAATTCCAGTTCTTTATGAAATGGAAAAAGAAGGTATTCAAGTAAATCTTGCCGAATTGCATAATTTTTTGGAAGAAGTCCAAGTTAAAATTGAAGAATATACCAAATTAATTTACCAAGAAGCAGGAGAAGATTTTAATATTCGCTCTGCTCAACAACTTGGTGAAATTCTATTTAAAAAATTACAATTACCCACTTCAAAATCCACAAAGGGCGGTCAAGCTTCTACTTCTCAAGAGGTTTTGGAAAAACTGATCGGTTCTCACCCCATAATTGACACTTTGCAAGAATATCGCAAACTTGAAAAATTAAGATCAACTTATTTGGAACCATTGCCAAAACAAACAAGTTCCGATGGCAGAATAAGAACCACATTCAATCAGGCAGGAACAGCAACAGGCAGACTTTCTTCAAGCAATCCCAATTTGCAAAACATACCCGTGCGTGGCGAGTTTGGCAAAAGAATGAGATCTTGTTTTACAGCCAAAGAAGGGCATCTTTTGGTTTCAGCCGACTATTCTCAAGTAGAATTAAGGGTGCTTGCCCATTTTTCAAAAGATAAAACCTTGGAAGAAGCATTTAAAAATAATGAGGACATTCATACTCGTACCGCAGCCCTACTCTATGACATAAGTCTTGATAGTGTAAACAGTGACATGCGCAGGCATGCCAAAACCATTAATTTTGGTTTGCTCTATGGTATGGGGGTTCGTAAACTTGCCCAAGACCTACATATTTCACAACAAGAAGCAAAAAATTTCATGGAAATTTATTTTGCACGCTTTGACCAAGTAAAAAATTTTTATGAAGAAGTCGAAGAATTTGCCAGAAAAAATGCCTATGTAATCACCTTGGCAGGCAGACAACGCAAATTAGATGATATTTTATCACAAGATCATAGAGCCAAAGCCTTGGCAGAAAGGCAAGCAGTCAATACTTTAATTCAAGGTAGTGCCGCCGACATAATAAAACTTGCAATGCTGAAAATTTATAATAGTCAAGAATTAAAAAACTATGAAGCAAAACTACTTTTACAAATTCACGATGAATTGATTTTAGAAGTTCCTGAAAAATATGCCGAACAAGCAGGTCAAAAAATGGCTGAATTAATGAGTAATATTGAACCAATGGGAAAAAAACTCCTTGTACCGCTTGTGGTTGATTATGGAATAGGTAAAAATTGGGGTGAAGCCCATTAACCCACGTCATTCCAATTTGCGATAAAGTTGATTCTATAGATAATAAAAAATATTAGCAATCTCCCCGTTAAAGACTGTTTTAAGTCCCCGATTTGGCGAGGAGATTGCCACACTCGTTTCACTCAGTCCTGCCTGTCGGCAGTCAGGTCGCAATGACTCCTTTTTAATTTTTTGTGTAATTAACCGGTAATTTTACTTATTGCTTTTTAAGTTTTTATTTCATTAGCAGACAATTCTAATTCTACGATATATCAAGAAAAAAACTACAAGGCTGTCATCAATTGCGAGGAGGTTCGCAAGAACCGACGTGGCAATCTCATCGCTAAAGCACTGTCATCAACCTACTTCATACATCGCAAACCGAAATGACATGGGCTTGATTAAAAACTGTCTAAAAAAATGTTGCCATTTCATTTCTTATATATTACTTGTTTTGTATACTGATTTTATTTGACATCTTAGTCTTACTGATAAAAAATACAAAAAAGGAACTTACAATGCAATCTAAAAACGCCATAGGTAATTTGAAAAACCGTTATCGTTCGGTACTAAAAAAATGTAATCTTTTAAATGTGTTCGGCTCGCTGGCTGTCGTGGGTATGCTCACTATTGGTGCAGGTTCATCTTTTGCTATAACGGTCAATAACGGATTAGATGTGCAGGAATCCAATCAAAATATCACTGTACCACTAGGAGGAGCAGGCACTAGTTATTCTGGTGGTTTTGCAATAAGTGTTGGTACTCAAGGACAAAATCCGGGCGATAATGGCGGAAATGCAGGCACTGCCACTGCAAACTCTAATACACTCACTTTTGAAAATGGCAGTGCATTTTCTCTTTTTGGTGGCTCTGCCGAATCTTTAGGAGGAGGAGGTTTTCCAGGAAGTTCTAGCGGTGATGGAAATATTGCAGAAGCAAGTGGCAACATTCTTCTTATGAAAGGGGGTTCTGTAGAAAATGTTTATGGCGGAATAGCTATTAGTCGTAGCAGTGATGGTAATCCTACAGGATCTACCAATATTGCAACAGCAAATAATAATAAGGTTACAATACAAAGTGGCACAGTGAATAATGATGTTTACGGAGGTTCTGCACAAAGCCTAGGCGTAACCGCTAAGGAAGCTAGTGCTTCCGGTAATACAGTCATTGTAGAAAACAATGCCTCGGTAGGAAATGTTATCGGTGGTGAAGTAAGTAGCCGTAGTAATAGTAACAAGGCAAACAATAATATAGTGCATATATACGGTGAGGCAGATAATGTATACGGTGCTTTTACTAGCAGAGGGTCGGGAGGTCATTTCGCAAATGAAAATAAAGTGTATATCCATGGCGGAGCAAGCGTAGGCAGTATTTATGGTGCCAGAGGTTTCATTGAGTCAGAAAAGAATATTGTAAGCTTGAATGGGGCTATCACTTTTGAGCCAAATGTAACTATTGCCGGTTCTGAGATTGTTGGTGTTAGCAAATCTACAGGTAATACCCTTATTTTAGATAGTTTTACCATCGCGGCAGGCACAATTCAGAATGTGGCGAGTTTTGAAACCTATAACTTTATCTTGCCCTCTAATACAGCGGTAGGCAGTACAATTTTGAAAACGACTGATTTAAATCTCACTGATGGAGTTGTACAAGTTGCAAGTGTTGGCAATGTGAGCATTAAAGATGGGCATGGTTTAAAACATAATGATGTCATTGTTCTTATTGATTCCACAAATGCTATTGATGGTACTATTGCCAATAATGGGAAAACAGTGACAAGCGATACAAGCACCTTCACACAGCAAGAATGGAAAATTAATCAAGACAATATAAATCACGACATCACAGCCACTTTTATTTCTATTTCAGCTCAAAGCCGTGCAGAAGTTGTGGTTAGTTCGCAAACAGGCGCAGCAAATGCAACTTTATATAGTGCAACAGGTGCGCTTGTAGGCAATGCAATTCCAACCGCACAGAGTGCAACACAAGGTGGCGAAATTAAAACAATAGCAAGCCTTGAAAATGAGGGTATGAGCACAGGTTCAGCCTCTTCTAATATGAGAAACACTTGGGCGCCTTTTGCTGTTATACAAGGTGGTTACAATTCCTTTGATAGCGGTGTTGAAACCGATGTCACTTCCGTTTCCTTTGTCGGTGGACTTGCCTATAATGCTTATCTCAATAATAGCGAGCTTCTTCTCGGCTTCTTCGCAGAAACAGGCACAGGCTCTTATAATACTTCCGCAGGTGCAATTGATTCTGACGGCAATATAAACTATATAGGCGGTGGATTATTCGCACGTTATGAATTCAATACGCAAAACGGCTTGCCCTATGTGGAAGCCTCTGCACGTTTGGGAACGCTACATAATGATTATGGCTCAGATGATATCATCGACCCTAGCACAAATGCAGGCATAAGTTATGAAACAGATTCCATGTATTATGGCATGCATCTTGGCTTAGGTTATATTTGGAATATCAATGAACAGTGGGCTTTGGATATGTCCGCAAAATATTTTTGGACACATCAAGAAAGTATAGACAAAGAAATTGCAGGTGATAATTTCAATTTTGATTCCATCAATTCGCATGTCTTACGTGTTGGCGCAACTGCAAATTATGAAATGCTTGAAAATGAAACGTATACTTTCAGCCCTTATTTTGGGCTTCATTACGAACATGAATTTGACAGCGAAGCAAAAGCAAGTGTTGAAAATATCTCAATTCCAAATTCCGCAAGCCTTGAGGGCGGAACGGGTGTTCTTTCTCTTGGTGCAACATATTCGCATATCAATGGATTTAGCTTGAACGGTAAAGTTGAAGGTAGCCTTGGCGAACGTGATGGGCTTACAGGTATGCTTGAGTTGAAATATACATTCTAAAAAATTTAAATTTGCGTTTTGGCGGTGTTTAAAACACGTCATTCCAATTTGGGGGCTTTGCCCCCAAACCCCCGGCAAAGGGACACCCTTTGCAAACCCCAATGATTTTTTCAAACTTTGTTTGAAAAAATGGCAAAAATAAGAAATTTTCACTAATCAATTTTGATAAAAATATCTTTTAGAGCAGTTTCAATAAAGATTGAAACTGCTCTACCCCATATAACTTTCAAAAAGCAATCATTTAACGAAGTGGCAAAGCCACTTCTATTCTTGCTTTTTGCACTTCAATGTCGCCATGCTCCAATGAAGTGATTAGGGCATTTTAGGACAATTCTTTTCCAAAAATGCCCTAATATAAGAATTGGAATGACGTGAGTTTAAAAGCATAAAGCACAAATTTTATTTGACATCTTAGTCTTACTGATAAAAAATACAAAAAAGGAACTTACAATGCAATCTAAAAACGCCATAGGTAATTTGAAAAACCGTTATCGTTCGGTACTAAAAAAATGTAATCTTTTAAATGTGTTCGGCTCGCTGGCTGTCGTGGGTATGCTCACTATTGGTGTGAGTTCAGCTTTTGCAGGTAGTGATAGCAGCGATAACGGTTCAGATGTGAATGCTTCTAATGACACAGTAACCGAAGTAGGAGGAATTGCAGGCAATAATTATTTTGGTGGTTATGCAAGAAGTATTGGTACCAAGGAATCATTGCCGAACGTAAAAGGCGGAGATGCAGGCACTGCCACTGCAAACTCTAATACACTCACTTTTGAAAGTGGCAGTGCATTTTCTCTTGCTGGTGGCTATGCCGAATCTTTAGGAGGAGAAGGAGGTTCAGGCAGCCGTGGCGGTGATGGAAATACTGCAGAAGCAAGTGGCAACATTCTTCTTATGAAAGGGGGTTCTGTAGAAAATGTTTATGGCGGAATAGCTATTAGTCGTAGCAGTGATGGTAATCCTACAGGATCTACCAATATTGCAACAGCAAATAATAATAAGGTTACAATACAAAGTGGCACAGTGAATAATGATGTTTACGGAGGTTATGCACGAAGCAATGGCGCAACCGATAAGGCAGCTAGTGCTTCCGGTAATACAGTCACTATAGAAGACAATGCCTTGGTAGGAAATGTTATCGGTGGTAACGTATTGGGTAGCACTGGCTACGATAGTAGCAAGGCAAACAATAATATAGTGCATATATACGGCAAGGCAGATGACGTATACGGTGCTTATACTGACTCCGGGGGGGGGGACGGAAATGAAAATGAAGTGTATATCTATGACGGAGCAAGCGTAGGCAGTATTTATGGTGCCGGTGGTAAATTCAGTTGGTCAATGAATAATATTGTAAGCTTGAATGGATCTATCACTTTTGGATCAAATGTAACTATTGCCGGTTCTGATTCTGTTATTACAGGTAATACCCTTATTTTAGATAGTTTTACCATCGCGGCAGGCACAATTCAGAATGTGGCGAGTTTTGAAACCTATAACTTTATCTTGCCCTCTAATACAGCGGTAGGCAGTACAATTTTGAAAACGACTGATTTAAATCTCACTGATGGAGTTGTACAAGTTGCAAGTGTTGGCAATGTGAGCATTAAAGATGGGCATGGTTTAAAACATAATGATGTCATTGTTCTTATTGATTCCACAAATGCTATTGATGGTACTATTGCCAATAATGGGAAAACAGTGACAAGCGATACAAGCACCTTCACACAGCAAGAATGGAAAATTAATCAAGACAATATAAATCACGACATCACAGCCACTTTTATTTCTATTTCAGCTCAAAGCCGTGCAGAAGTTGTGGTTAGTTCGCAAACAGGCGCAGCAAATGCAACTTTATATAGTGCAACAGGTGCGCTTGTAGGCAATGCAATTCCAACCGCACAGAGTGCAACACAAGGTGGCGAAATTAAAACAATAGCAAGCCTTGAAAATGAGGGTATGAGCACAGGTTCAGCCTCTTCTAATATGAGAAACACTTGGGCGCCTTTTGCTGTTATACAAGGTGGTTACAATTCCTTTGATAGCGGTGTTGAAACCGATGTCACTTCCGTTTCCTTTGTCGGTGGACTTGCCTATAATGCTTATCTCAATAATAGCGAGCTTCTTCTCGGCTTCTTCGCAGAAACAGGCACAGGCTCTTATAATACTTCCGCAGGTGCAATTGATTCTGACGGCAATATAAACTATATAGGCGGTGGATTATTCGCACGTTATGAATTCAATACGCAAAACGGCTTGCCCTATGTGGAAGCCTCTGCACGTTTGGGAACGCTACATAATGATTATGGCTCAGATGATATCATCGACCCTAGCACAAATGCAGGCATAAGTTATGAAACAGATTCCATGTATTATGGCATGCATCTTGGCTTAGGTTATATTTGGAATATCAATGAACAGTGGGCTTTGGATATGTCCGCAAAATATTTTTGGACACATCAAGAAAGTATAGACAAAGAAATTGCAGGTGATAATTTCAATTTTGATTCCATCAATTCGCATGTCTTACGTGTTGGCGCAACTGCAAATTATGAAATGCTTGAAAATGAAACGTATACTTTCAGCCCTTATTTTGGGCTTCATTACGAACATGAATTTGACAGCGAAGCAAAAGCAAGTGTTGAAAATATCTCAATTCCAAATTCCGCAAGCCTTGAGGGCGGAACGGGTGTTCTTTCTCTTGGTGCAACATATTCGCATATCAATGGATTTAGCTTGAACGGTAAAGTTGAAGGTAGCCTTGGCGAACGTGATGGGCTTACAGGTATGCTTGAGTTGAAATATACATTCTAAAAAATTTAAATTTGCGTTTTGGCGGTGTTTAAAAGCATAATGCACAAATTTTTAATGAACAAGCCCCATAAAATTATGGGGCTTGTTTTTTTAACTAGGGCATTTTTGGAAAAGAATTGTCCTGAAATGCCCTAGAATAACTATCTTTACGCAACAATCTTTATTTACAGATTAAATAAAAAGCACTGTCAATTACGAGGAGATTCGTAGAACCGACATGGCAATCAACATCACTATTAACTCCGCTAACTTTTACGAAAAGTGTAAAAGTTTGGAACACGTCAATCCACTTGTTAAAATTACTTTCAAAAATAAAAATACTTAAAAAATTATTTTTTAAAAAACAAATGTAAAACAATATGTTATAAAAATTTGTTTTTTAAGGAAAGGGGGAAGCAGTTACGTTTGAGGGGGAAAAACTCGCCCAGCCGCAGGCGTTTTTGGTTGGTTCAAAAAAACGTGGTTTTCCTCCTCAAAAAATACAAAAACGGATTGACGTGAAGTTTGGAAAAAAGCTGAAAAATGTTTGTTGATTTTCATTTCTCTTTATGGCAATCTCCTCGTTAAAGTCTGTTTTAATTATTGCGTTAATATAGTGTTTTAAGTTCCCGATTTTGCGTGGAGATTGCTTTATTTACAAGATAGGGGATTGCCGCTCAGTCCTGCCTGTCGGCAGTCAGGTCTCAATGACAGCCAATATTTTTTATTTCGTTAACCGACAATTCTAATTCTTTGGTATATCAAGAAAAAACCTCAAGCACTGTCATCAACCCACTTCACCGTTAACTCCGCTAACTTTTACACAAAGTGTAAAAGTTAAAAACTATGATGAATAACAAAATATTTTTTATATGAAAAATATAAAAATTTTCAATGCAAAAAAAATATAAATAACATAATCAATTCTATTTTAGGAGATTTAAATGCTTTTACATCAAAGATTGTTAACTCCGGGGCCTACTCCGATTCCCGATCAAGTTCGTTTGGCAATGGCAAGTCCCATGATACATCATCGTAAGCCCGAATTTAAAAAAATAATGGCAGAAACACAAATTTATTTAAAAAAACTTTTTGGTACAGAACAAGAAGTTTTATCTTTGGCAAGCTCAGGAACAGGTGCCATGCTTGCTGCTGTCAGCAACCTTTTTTCCAAAGGTGAAAAAGTAATTGTTGCTCAGGCAGGTAAATTTGGTGAAAGATGGACAAAAATCGCCCAAAAACAAGGTTTGGAAGTGGTTGAAATTGTAAAACCTTGGGGAGAAGCTTTTTTGGCCGATGATATAGAAGAAGCAATAAAAAACAATCAAGACATTAAAGGTCTTTTAATTCAAATTTCCGAAACATCAACTGGAGTGATGCACTCCATTTATGAAATTGCCAAAATAACTCAAAAATACGACATATTATTGGTTGCTGACGGTATTTCCTCTGTTGGTATCTCCCCTGCTCCCTTGGACGAATTTGGAATTGACGCCCTTGTAACAGGCTCTCAAAAAGGCTTGATGGTTCCAACAGGTTTGTCATTGCTTGCATTTTCAGAAAAAGCTTGGAAAAAAGCAGAGCAAGTTGATTATAGTTGTTTTTATTTTAATATGTTGGCAGAAAGAAATAATGTCAGAAAACAACAAACTAATTTTAGTTCACCTGTTTCTTTGATTATAGGACTTAAGGAAGCCTTATCCATGATTTTTGAAGATAATGACGGGCTTGACGGACTTTATCAAAAACAGTGGTCGCTCTGTCAAATGGCAAGAGCAGGCGTAAAAGCCATGGGATTAGATTTATTTGCAAAAGAAAATTTTGCTTGGGGATTAACAGCTGTTAAAATGCCAAAAGGTTTGAAATCAAGTGAATTGATAAATAAAGCTTATACTAAAACAGGTGTAATCATGGCTGCAGGCCAAGAACCCATGAAAGATGAAATTTTAAGGCTTGCTCACATGGGTTATGTGGATTTTGGCGATGTTTTAGCAGGTTTAGCGGCCGTTGACTTAAGCCTTGCTGAAAAACCAAGTGCTTACCAAGATAATTATTTACAAATTGCCCTGTCTGCTTGGAATGATGCCAAGGCATATCCGAAAACACTATAATATTTAAAAATTATGAATAAAAATACTTTATCGGGCGAAACTTTATCGGGCGAAACTTTAGAGTCCATACAAATACAAGATAATTATGATTTGACTGAATTAAAAAATACAGAAAATTTGACTATTTTTTTTATACCAAGTCATTTAAAAATTTCAGGAGGCATTATAAGTATTTTTACACTATGTAATACTTTTAGGCTTTTTGATAAAAATTCCTTGTATCTGGTTTGTACTTTACCCGGAAATGAAACCTATTCTCAAAATGATTATTTTACAAATAATGAGAAAATTTATCGTTTTCAGCAAATAATTAGAAATGCCATACATGTAAAAAATATAACAATACATATACCTGAAATTTATATTGCATTATTTTTACGAAATTTAAATTCAGCTGAGCATAAATTTTTGCAATCCAAAAACTTGCATATTAATGTTTTAAATCAAAATATTGAACTTATGCCCTCTTCTTTTTTTGTAAATAAGTTAAAATCATTAACAAATAATATTACTCAAACCACTGCCCATAAAAAATATTGCACCCAAGAAATTTGTGATAAATGGCAAATACCTACCCATCATATTTTTAATCCTCCGCCAAGTCATAAAACTAATATTAAATCATTTCAAGATAAGGAAAAAATAATTGTAGTTTCACCTGACTTGCATGAGGATAAAGATAAAATTCTTAAAAAAATTACTACTGAATTTAAAGATTTTAAAATTTTTATTGTGGACAATATACCATTTGATCAGTATTTAGATGTACTGGGCAGAGCTTTTTTTAGTATTAGCTTTGGTGAGGGTTTTGATGGATATTTCATACGAGCCCCAAAAAATAATAATATATGTTTTTCTGTTTACAATACCATGTTTTTTCCTGACAGTTCTTGGTTAGATTTTAAAAATGTTTTTGAAAATTATCAAGATATGTATGATAATATCATTGATATAATGAATGAGCTGTTAAATAATCAAGATAGTTTTCTTGCAATAAAATCAGATTGTTTGGAAAAAATTAAAGAAACCTATAACTCTAATTTGTTTAGTGAAAATATAATGAAGTTTTTAAAAAAAGAATATTATTTTTACCCTAAATGCAAGGCATAATCATGACATATTCAAGCAGCCCACGTAAAAAAGTAATAGCCATAAATGACATATCATGCTTTGGCAGTGCCTCGTTAACTACAGTTATACCTATTTTATCTACCATGGGTATTCAGGTATGCCCTTTACCGACAGCTATTTTATCTTCGCAAACTTCAGGCATTGATGACTATAGTTTTTTAGATTTAACCTCTGAGCTTTCTAAAATTATAGATCATTGGAAGAGGCTTGATTTAAATTTTGATGCACTTTTTTCCGGTTTTTTAGGTAGTAAAGAGCAAGTAGAAATTGTAAAAAGATGTGGTTGTGAGTTACTTGATAATGATGGTCTTTTACTGGTAGATCCTGTGCTTGGTGATGATGGCAATTTTTATATGGAGCAAATGCAAGATTTGGTTGTTGAAATGCGAAGCCTTGTTTCCATGGCAGATATAATTACTCCAAACTTGACTGAAGTTTGTTTCTTGCTTGATGAGCCATATTCTGAGAAAATTGATAATCTTATTCTGAAAGATTATTTATTGAGACTTGCCAATTTAGAAGGTTTTAAACAATCTGCTTCCAATAATACAGCAAGTTTTCAAAAAAATAAAACTGTGATAATTACAAGCACCCCGCCTGACAAAGGAGAAGAAAATTTCATTAAAATTGTTGCCTATGAAGCAAAAAATAATAAGTTTTGGAAAGTTAAAACACCAAAAATCAATGCTTTTTATCCGGGTACAGGCGACACCTATGCTTCTGTTTTTTTAGGTTCACTTTTGCAAAAAGATTCAGTGCCAATGGCCATGGGAAAAGCTGCTAAATTTGTATATGACTGTTTACTACATACCTATGGTTATGATTTGCCTTATACACATGGAATAATGCTTGAAAAGCTTTTATCTAAGCTAGACAATATTCCAATTCTTGATTATGAAATATTTTAGTTTTAATTCAAAATATTGCCCACGTGATTCCGGATTGAGGGGGGAACACCCTTTTTTTTGAACTAATCCATGACGCTTAGTTTCACTTTGTTCGACATAAGCTGGGTGAGTTTTTCCCCCTCAAACGTAAGCAATCGCTTCCCCCCTTCCTGAAAAAACATTTTTTCAAATAAAAATATAACTACTTTGATTTATTTATATTTTACTAAATTTAAAAAATCAAAAACCATACCAAAATTGTGATTTTTGAAAACCGGAATGGCGTGCCCTCAACTCCCCCTTTCCTTAAAAAACGTTAAATTTATTTTTAATTCTAACTTTTTATTTTATTGTTTTTTTTAGAGCAGTTTCAATAAAAATTGAGAACTCTACCCTATAGAACTTTCAAAAAGCAATCATTTAACGAAGTGGCAAAGCCACTTCTATTCTTGCTTTTTGCACTTTAATGTCGCTATGCTCCAATGAAGTGATTAGGGCATTTTAGATCAACTCTTTTTCAAAAATGCCTTAATGTCTAAAATCAAAATCATGCCATAACTATGTTTTTTTTAAACCTGAATGGCGTGATTATTGCCGAATTGAAATGTTTCACGTGAAACAATATCGAAGCTGAATCAGAATGTTTCACGTGAAACAGTAACTAGACCAGAAAAAACATTTTAAATTGAGTTAAAATTATTTTTTTTGAATCAATCCTTAAAACCTGATTTCTAAATTTTTCCCTATAGCAAAAAATTCTTCTTCTCTCCCCTTTTGTCTAAAAACATCATAATAAATATTTTCGGACAATTCTCGTTTTTTTCTAAATTTAAGATGGAAACTAAGATGAGAAAATTTTAATAGAACAATATTGATGAGACATAAAATATAATAAAACTGCTCCGGAAACAAAAAGCTTCTGTCAAAACATTATTTTTATAAATGGGATAATGACGAAATAGATGTTTCACGTGAAGCAGTGATTAGGTGTAATAGGGTAAATGTTTCACGTAACATGAAAAATTTTATATTACTGTTTCACGTGAAACATTATGGAATAAGCCATAAAAAAAAACCTCTTTTAGCAGAGGTTTTTTTTATATTAAGCATGAATTAATATATGAAAGATTAAATCATACGGTTTGCCGTTTCAAACACGCCTTCAGCAAGGGTTGGGTGTGCATGAATTGTTTGGGCAAGGTCATCAATGCTTGCCCCAAGCTGAATGGCTAGGGTTAATTCTGCTATAATATCACTTGCATGAGTTCCTGCTATATGTGCTCCAAGTAATTTACCTGTTTTACTATCAGCAATAAGTTTAAATGCTCCCGAGATAGAGCCCATGGCCTGTGCCTTTCCAAGCTCTCTTGTTTGCATAAGTTCCACATTAATATCATATCCCATTTCCAAGGCTTGTTTTTCACTTAAACCTACACTGCCTATTTCAGGTGTTACAAATATGGCAGATGGGCAAACCTTACAATCGTATTTCTTTTGGTTGCCAAGGATATTTTGCACTGCAACTAAGCCTTCAGCAACAGCCATATGTGCTAACATATTTTTTGTCGGCCCAAGTATATCTCCAATGGCATATATATTTTTTATATTTGTTTCAAGGTATTCATTGGTTATGATATAACCTCTATTGTCAGTTTCAATTCCTAATTCTTGTAATCCCAGCCCCTCTGTATTGGGCAGACGTCCAACTGCTGCAATAACCATGTCTGCTTCCAAAATATCGGCATTGGCTTTTTTTGCCTTGGTCATGCAAGCAGCATCTTCAATATGTACATGTACTTTTCCATCTACAACTTCTGCTTTTGTAACCATACGTCCTAACTCAAAAATAATGCCTGTTTTGCGCATTTCTCTTTGTAAAATTTTACTCATTTCAACGTCAAGAGAAGGTGTGGCAAGTAGTCTTTCTTGCCCTGCTACAATAGTTACATCTGAACCAAAAGTATGATAAATAGTTGCAAGTTCGCAACCAATAACTCCCCCGCCTATTATAATTAAAGATTTTGGTAATGTTCTTAATTCAAGCGCATCATCACTTGATAAAATGTATTTATGATCAATTGGTATACTGGCTAGGCTTAGTGGTTTAGTTCCTGTTGCAATGATTAGATAGTCGCCTTCAATTTTTTCAATACTCCCATCATGTTTTTTCACTTCTACTAAATTTGCATTAATTATTTTTGCTGTTCCAAAAATAGTATTAACTTTTAAATCATTACAAGTTCTGGCTAATCCTTTTCTTAATGTTTGAAGAACATCATTTTTTCTATCCACAACCAAACTCATATTGATTTTTGAGCTACCATCTAAATCAATACCATAGTCTTTAGCATTTAATACAGTTTCGTATGCTTCAGCACTTGCTTTCATGGTTTTTGTAGGAATACATCCATAATTCAAACATATTCCACCTAAACTTTCTGCTTCAATCAAAGTAACTTCTAAACCTTTTCTTGCAGCATTAAATGCTGCTGCTGAACCTCCGGGCCCGGCACCAATAATTGTAATACGCTTACTCATTAAGAACTCCTTTAATTTATCAAATAAATAAAAACAAACTTTTTATAAAATTATAGTCTGAATCCAAAAATTTGCTATTCAGTTATTTTTTTATAAAGTCATTAGGCAGATAATAATAATTTATTAATTTAGCCTATTGTTATAAAATTTATCATGTATTTTATTAACTTATTTTTTAAAAATAGTCAATTATGTGATAAAAATTAGTTAAATTTTTATGCTTAACTATTGTCACATTCAAAATAGTAAGTTTTAAAACATTTCTAAAATCCTATATAAGAGACACGTGATTCCGGATTGAGGAGGGAAACCACGTTTTTTGAACTAATCCATGACGCTTAGTCTCACTTTGTTCGACATAAGCTGGGTGAGTTTTCCCCCCTCAAACGTAAGCAATCGCTTCTCCCCTTCCTGAAAAAACATTTTTTCAAATAACAATATAACTATTTTGATTTATGAATATTTTATTTAATGTCTAAAATCAAAGAAACCTTTGCACAATGAATTGTGCAGAGGTTTCATAAAATAATAACATAATTTTTTATATTAATATTCTAATATTTTTTCTAGACATTTATAAGAACAAATCTAAACATAAAAAATTAAAAAATACTTTACAATTTATCTGAAAATGTTATATATATATTAATTGTAAATAGTTAATTTGTTTATTGGAACAAAAATATATTTATAACTAAAATAATATTTTTTTACTTTCAAGCACGTTTTTTTAGGAGATATAAGATGAGAAAAAAATCTTTAATCCAACGTTTAGATTTTCAAGTTTCAATACTTGTCAGCATAATGGTTATACTTTCAGGTCTAATTTTGTTTTTATTTACATATACATTAAGTTATAAACAAATGGTTTCAACCTTAGCAAGCAGAGCAGCTTGCATTGCTGAATATATTGATTTGTCTTTAGAAAGAAAGCATTTTACACATATTCAAACCATTGAAGATATGAAAAGAGATACATATTTAAATACACATGAATTTTTGGAAAATGTTAGAAATATCAGTTCTGCTCAATATCTTTACACTGCAACTGTCAATAAAGATGGAAAATTAATTTACCATATAGACGGACTTCCTTTGGACGATGAAAATTTTAGAAAACCCGGAGATTTAATAGAGCCTGATTTCCAAGATGATTTGCTAAAAGCCATGAATGGTGAAATTGTAATGCCAAATCATATATTGAATACTGAATGGGGTGATGTATTTGTGGCCTACTACCCCGTCCACGATAATCAAAATCAAGTTGTCGGAGCCATAGGCATTGAATTTACCGCAAAAATTCAATATGAGGCCTTTAGAAATATCAGGCTGTTAACACCACTTGTTATTCTGCTGACTTGTATTTGTGCTGTTATTATTTCATTTTACCTATTTAGGAGAATTTCAAATCCTCATTTCAGAGATTTGGCCAATACAGATTTACTTACAGGTATAAAGAACAGAAATGCTTATGCAGTTGATACATCAAATCTTATTCAAACCAAAAGAATAAAAAATTGTGCATTAATTTTGGCAGATTTAAATGGTTTGAAAATTGTAAATGATCATTATGGACATGCAATCGGTGACAGTTATATCAAGAATTTTTCAAAATCTTTACAAACTAATAAAAGTAAAGACCATGTGATTTATAGAATTGGAGGAGATGAGTTTGCCATTTTGTTTTTCTCGGCAACGGAAGAATATCTTAAAAAATATATTCTGGATGTAAAATCATTATTGGATAATCATTGCAAAAAAAGTATTCCTTTTTGCGGTGTTTCCATGGGATATTCTTTTTGCTACGATAATACAGAACAAGCTTTTGAACAAGCTCAGGCTGAGGCAGATATAGAACTATATAAAGATAAAAAACTTTTTTATACCGATAATACGAATTTTGACCCAAGAATTAATATATAAGAAAATCACATCATATTGATGTGCCATTATTTGACTTTTAAAGGAGTTTATATGAATAAAAAATGTAGCCTTGATATGGAAAATCTTGGCGAAGCAAAAATCCAAAGCCCCATAGTTCCACCTTTTGCGTCAGAAAATCTTATTCCGATTCACCTTAGTGATGAATTTATAGACAGCCTTGATGAAGAAAGTAAAAACTGTATACCCATGTATTTTGAAGAGGCAGGAGCAAGGGAAAAAATATATTTTGATCCTTCCAAGGCAAAGGCCGCCATTGTTACTTGCGGTGGGCTTTGTCCGGGACTGAATGATGTAATTCGATCCATTGTTATGGAGCTTCATTATGCCTATGGGATAAAAAATGTACTTGGGATAAGGTTTGGTCTTGAAGGATTTATTTCAAAATATCAGCATGACTTTATGGAGCTTACCCCTTCAGTTGTTTCAAATATTCATACTTTTGGCGGTACAATACTGGGAAGTTCCAGAGGGCCTCAAAACATGGAAGAAATAGTTGATACTCTTGATCGTATGAATATAAATATGCTGTTTATTCTTGGTGGTGACGGTTCCATGCGGGCTGCTGAAAAAATTTATGAAGAAGTAACCAGAAGAAATCTAAGAATTTCCATAATAGGTATTCCAAAAACCATTGATAATGATATCAACTTTGTTTCCCAATCCTTTGGTTTTGAAACAGCAGTCGATGCAGCCACGCAATCCCTTGCTTGTGCCCATACAGAAGCTTGCGGAACTAATAATGGAATAGGCATAGTTAAGCTCATGGGGCGTGAATCAGGTTTCATTGCAACCCATGCAACCTTGTCATTAAGCGTTGTAAATTTCTTGCTTGTGCCTGAAACAAAGTTTAAATTGCATGGAGAGGGTGGATTATTACCCGCCTTAGAAGAAAGGCTAAAAAGTAAAAAACATGCTGTTATAGTGGTGGCCGAGGGGGCAGGACAAGATTTAATGCCTAAAACCAAGGAAAAAGATCCCTCAGGCAATGATGTTCTGCAAGATATAGGAGAATTTTTGACACAAGAAATAAAAGACTATTTTAAAAGTAAAAATTTCCCCACTTCCATAAAATATATTGACCCCAGTTATATTGTCAGATCCATACCTGCCAATGCAGGTGATAGGGTTTATTGTGGATTTTTAGGACGTTATGCAGCTCATGCTGCCATGAGCGGAAAAACTGCCACTGTTATTGCAAAAGTTTTGGGGCATTATGTTCATTTACCCCTAAGTTTAGTCACAGCCAAACGCCGTAAAATTGATATAAGTTCACCCTATTGGAGAGCTGCTCTTGCCGCAACAGGACAAACAGGACTTGCAGGCATGCTTGAAAACTAAATTTTAAGGAAACACTGATTTAATCCAAAAAAAAATTATAAAATTTCTTGCATTT
>CAYJGE010000008.1:0-36727 GCA_964369835.1 uncultured Mailhella sp. | reverse complement strand
GAGATTTTCGCAGAGAGCCAAGGGAATTTAATAGAGAATCTCGTGGTGAATCAAGGGACTTTCGCAGAGAGCCAAGGGAATTTAACAGAGAATCTCGTGGAGAGTCAAGAGAGTTTCGCAGAGAGCCAAGGGAATTTAATAGAGAATCTCGTGGTGAATCAAGGGAATTTCGCAGAGAGCCAAGAGAGTTTAGTGGTGAATCTCGTGGAGAATCAAGAGAATTTCGCAGAGAGCCAAGGGAATTCAATAGAGAACCAAGAGAGTTTCGTGGGGAATCAAGGGACTTTCGCAGAGAACCAAGGGCGCCCAGAGATTTTTCATCTGAAAAAAGGTTTTCCAAACCTACTTCCAACGATGTAGATTTTAGGCCATTTCAAAACGATGATGCAAAAAAAGAATTTGGATTCAAAAATTCTGATTCTGAATTTAAAAAACCATTTGGCTTTAAAAGAGAAGGTCGCGAAGAAAGATCTGATTTTGCTCCCAGAAAATTTAATGACAGAGACAGTTTTCAATCTCGCCCAAATAAGCCTTTTGACAAACCATTTGGAAAACCATCTAATAGGCAAGTAGATGAATTTTCAGAAATAATAGATATTGATAGAGGAATTTTAAAACTTGTAGCCAAGAGAGCAAGATTTTTTGCAAATTTGGTAGAAGAAAAGAAAATAGACTCTAAAACTGAAAAAGAAATCCGCTTGGCATGGGAAGGCAATGCCGCCAAATTTTGTCGTGACCCAAAAGCCTCAAGACAGCTTTATCTTTTGCTCCAAGATATTGAAGCAATAGCAGAAAATGCTCTTGATATGCCTCATTTTAACCTCTCACCTGCTCCAAGCCCTGTCCAAATTGAACTTCAAGCTCCGGCATCTTCAAGGCTGGCAATGTTTTATTTTGTTTTGGTTGCCTTTAGCGGACAAGAAACAAGCATGAAGAATATTCCATTAACCGACTCAGTTATTGATGGAATTAAATCTTTGCACGCCCTTGGTGGTGGTTTATGGTATGAAAATGACGGCACTGTTATAAGTAAAATATCAAAAGGACTTGAGCGTGGTTCTGATAAAATAGTTCATGCCGGAAAGAATGAATTGGCTTTATGGCTTTGTGTGGCTCTTAGTTTGGGTTTACAATATCATGTAAAAATAACAGGTGAAAATGAATTAAGACAAGTTGATTTTAGCCCTCTCGCTCCATTTTTGCCTGAACTTGGTGCAAGATTTGTACAAGTAATCCCATCGCAAACAGGTCTGCCCATACGCATTGAATCTTCAGGTGTTTTACCGGAAGAAATTGATATTCCCGAGAATTTACCTCAAGATTTTGTTTTGGCACTTTTACTTGCTTCAAACTTTTGGGATTCACCCGTCAGAATGAATTTAACAAATTATTTAGCATCAATAAATGCAGATGAAGCAAAAAAATCAAACTGGGATTTGGTCTATAATGAACTTTGTGAAATCATGGAAATTTGTCAAGTTCCCCTACAAAGAGAACAAGATATATTCTACTGTTCACCCAAAACCCCTGTTATGCCAAAAGAATGTAATGTTCCGTCCGATGCAGAAATTTCAGCCCTATTCTTCCTCTACCCCGCTCTGATCAGTGGTTATGTCAAACTTGAAGGTAATTTTGATTTCAAAGGCAGACAAGAAATTCTAAAGCCAATTATGAATTTTGCCTCCCTTGACTTTGAAGTTGACAAAAATGCGGTAACCAGTAAAGGTAGCTCTGATTCTGAGGTAAACATTGAAAGTTTAGACAAAATTAATTGCTCTATGGCATTAAAAACATTATTCTATTTACTTATACTGCAAAAAAACAAAGACATTGAATCACTACCTAATTTAGATGAATTTCTAAATCTTACCGAAGAAGATGTCGATACAAAAACTTTAATCACCGGCTTTTTTGAAAGAATTGGTTTTGACCAAGATATGAATAAAACTGACCCCATTGACTTAGCTTTCACTGCTCCAAGTCCGGACTGGGCAATTGTTTATTCACTTGCAGCTTACTATCGTCCTCGCCTGCAACTGGTTAATCCTAATATTATGAATGATTATTATCCTTTTTACTGGCGTATGTATAATACATTGCCAAGGCCTGAACTAAAAAAACAAGAAAAGAAAAAAGAAGATAGTTCAAGAAAAAGAATAATTGCCAAAGGAGCTTTTGCTGAAAACTTACCTGCCTACAAATACGAAGAAGATGAATAATAGTTAATCAGCACTAAAAATACCCTATTAGCCACGTGACTCCGGATTGAGGGGGGAAACCCCATTTTTTTGAACTAATCCATGACGCTTAGTCTCACTTTGTTCGACATAAGCCGGGTGAGTTTTTCCCCCTCAAACGTAAGCAATCGCTTCCCCCCTTCCTAAAAAAACATTTTATCAAATAACAACATAACTATTTTAATTTATTGATATTTTATTTAATGTATAAAATCAAAAATCATGTCATAATTATGGTTTTTGAAAAAAGGAATGACGTGACTATTAGCCATACTGAAGAAGTTATTTTTTAACTTTTTCAGCTTTGGCTAAAAACTTTTTAAAAGTATTATTGAAGGTAGTTATGAAAATTTATTTAAAAAAGTCAACATTTACCTTAAATTATATCTTTTTTTTAGGATTAATTCTTTTTATTTTAATTTCCAATCCTTCCTTTGCAAATCAAAATGATATTTATACGTCATGGAATAATGCCACAGACAGACCTGTTAAAGATCAAAATATAAGAATATTTGAAATGGATCAATTTAGAATTTTTTATTTTACAGATGGTCCAAACAAATTAGTTTCCACAGATAAAAATAAGAATAATATTCCAGATTATGTTGAAGATGTTTCCAAACAATTTTACGCAACCAAGCATCTTTTTTGCAGCATTTTGGGATTTACCCCTCCCCTACTCGCACCCTACCATAAAAATGTTGAAACCATTGATATTTACATTTTAACCAGAAATCATTTAAAAGGTGCCTTGGGGGCTGCATTTACTGATCCGGAACAAGCCCCATTAAAAAAGAAAGGTGTACTTGCTTTAAAAGTATTTATATCTATGGGTCTTGATTTTAAAAATTCTTCTACAATTCCCCATGAATATTTTCATCTGATCCAAAATGGATTTTCAAAAATTAAAAACACATGGTATTTTGAAGGTTTAGCTCGATGGGCAGAAAATATTTTATCAAAAAAAACATACTACATAGATCCAAATTGGAATTTTGAAAAAATTTTAAATTCAAAAAATGTTTTACAGCATGTTCAAACAGCTTCCTATGATAGTGGTAAACTTTTTTGGGTTCCGACTGCCATAAAATTTGGAAAAAACAATAAAATAAGTTTGCCTGAAAATGATATTTTACAAACTCTAAAATATAGTGATGGCACAAAGGTTTTACAAGATACAAATTTTATTGGGGCTAATTTAATTAATTTATTCTTAATTAATCTTAATTTTGCCGATAAAATGATTGAAGAAAAATTCCAATTTACAGAATGGGATCAGGCTAACAAAAATCATATCAGAAATAACAAGTACATAGTTGATGCTTTACATAATGCTTTGGACGCATATTCAAAAGACATGAAAAAATAAATATAAAAAAAACCGGATAAATATTATCCGGTTTTATAAATTAATTATAAACAATTAAGTTTAATTGCCCCAAGCAGGTTTACCCATGGCAGTTAAATATTCATTGATTGCATCTTTTCCGCCGACAAATTCTGCCATTTCAGGCCATACAACTTCAAATGCTGCCTTTCTCCACTTATCTTCATCTTCCAATTGTGAAACCACAAGTCCGGCAGCAATCAAATCTGCTTTAGCTGCACTGGCTTCATCTTTTTGGTATTGTAAAACAGCTTCTTGAGCGTACATACCGGCATCAACCATAAGTTTTTGGGTTTCTGCGTCCATTTTACGATATACACGTTCACTCATTACAAGTGGTTGTAATTGATATGTATAATGAACTTCAGTTAAATATTTTTGATTAGCTTCATTAAACTTCATGGCCTTAAAACCGATATAGCCATAACACTGTCCGTCTACAACGCCTTGTTGTAAGGCAGTAAATGTTTCAGCCCAAGAAATTGGGGTTGGGCTTCCACCAAAAGCTTTATACGCTGCAATTAAAACAGCAGATTGAGGTACTCTGAATTTTAAACCTTTAATATCTTCCATTTTAGTAATAGGACGTCTACTATTGGAAATATATCTAAAATCTGTATATGTCCAAGTTAAGATACGAAAACCTGCTTTTAAAGCATAGGAATTTAAAATTTCAGCAGGTTTTCCATTGGTTCCTGCTACAACTTCATCAAGATTACTAAATAAATAGGGTAGAGTTAATAGACCAAGTCTTTTTTCAAATGGAACCAAGTTGGCAATTCCGCCAACAGCAAAAGGCAAGGAACCTTGTTGAACATTACGGAAGCTCTCACTCTCATCGCCCAATGTGCCTGAAAAGAAGGTTTCAACTTTAATTGCACCGCCACTTTTATCTTCCACATACTCTTTAAAAGCTTTTGCAGCAAAACCTTGTTCTGAATCTTCCGGATCACCAACAGCTACTTTATAGGTTTCCGCACTTGCCAAACTTGGCATAAGGGGAGCGAAAGTTGCTAAAAGTAATAAAACTAGAGACTTTAATTTCATAAGATTTCCTCTTAGGTTAAGGTTAATAAAGATTCTCAAACTTGATCTGAAAAAATAATCATTTTCAAAACAAATTTCAAGCCAAATTCTCAAACTAAAATATAAACTCAAAAACTATAATCTGAAAAACTTTTGTTTAGTTGACAATTTACTGATTTAACAAAAAACTCTGATGTTTCCATGATCAATTTATTTCATTAAACTTGGCAACCAAGTCACGATTGATGGGAAAACTACTAACAGTGCAATGGCCAGCAAGTTAACTGCAACCAAAGGAAGAGCTTTTACAGAAATTTCTTCCAAAGAAATATTGGCAATACCCGACGCAACAAACATATTTTCACCAAGTGGCGGAGTTGAAAAACCAATACCGCAACAACATACTAAAATTACACCAAAGTGAATTGGGTCTACCCCAAAAGCTGTCATAACAGGTAAAAGAACAGGAGTTACCAGCATAATAATAGCTAATGTTTCCATGAACATACCTAAGAAAAGAAGGAAGATAACAACCATAAGCCAAATAACGTAAACATTATCTGAAAAACTTAACATCCATTCAGCTATATATTTAGGTAATTGGTAGGAAGTTAGTAAATACCCAAATGCTGCCGCAGTAAAAACAAGCACAAGCACACGACCTGTAAGCCATGATGTTGTTTTTAAAGAATTCATAAAAGCTTTAAATTTAAGCTCTTTATGTACAAAAATACCAATAAAAATAGTATACACAATAGCAACAACCGCAGCTTCAGTGGGTGTAAATAAACCGGCATAAATACCGCCTAAAATAATAACAGGGGCAAGAATAGACCAGAACCCATCTTTCATGGCATGGTGAAATGCCATAAATGACCAGTCCAAACCCTCTGTTTTTAAGTTACGGCATAGAAAAATATGCATAAGACTTAGTGACATAGCAATCAATAGCCCGGGTAAAATACCACCCATAAACATGGCTGAAATACTTTGTTGTCCCACAACACCATAAATAACCATAGGAATACTTGGAGGAATAATAATTCCTATTCCACCGGCTGTTGCTGTTGTTGCGGCAGCGTAGGATTTATCATAACCCCTACAAGCCATGGCAGGAATCATAAGCATACCGACAGCGGCAGTTGTAGCCGGCCCTGAGCCTGAAATAGCACCAAAGAACACACAAGAAAGAGCTGTACTAATGGCAAGTCCACCCGGAATAGGTCCCACAATATTTTCGGCAATATGCACCAAACGTTTTGAAATTCCCGAGGCCTCCATCAGTGCCCCTGCCAAAACAAAGCAGGGCAAAGCCATTAATGGAAAAGCTGTAAGCTGAGCAAAAGCCTTTTCAATCATGATGCTGATACTAATGTCCAATAAAACAAAACAGGACATTGTTGCAATACCAAGCGCAACCATGATAGGACTACCAATTAGAAGTAAGGCAAAAAATACAACAAATAAAACTAAACCTATCATTCCCGGAGTCATTTCTAACATACTTCTTCCTCCTCTTCAGATTCTGCCAAAGCTTTTTGACTTTCTTTCATGGATTCCTGATCCGGATCTGCTATTTCAATTTTTAATATGTATTTCATAACATTAACTTGAATAATACGAATACACATTAATGTAAAACTTAGAGGAAAAACAAGATAAACATATCCCAGTTCCCAATCTAAAGCAGGCGTAAAGTATGGAAATTCTTGTAAATCAACAACAGCTATATAACCAAAATAGGCCATTGTAGCTGCAAATATCAGCCATAAAACATCACCAATAAATAAAAATAAATTGGTTATCCAAACAGGAGCCTTCATAAACTGAACTGTTACACGATTTAAAGCACAAAGTCTTGTGGCATAACAAGCCCCAAATAATATAAACCAAATAAAGGCAAATCTGGCAATTTCTTCTGTCCAAGGTAATGACTGATCAATAAATCTCAGAAAAATTTGCATAAAAATAACGATAACAAAAAACACTAATAGAAATTGGCATAAATAACTTTCAAAGTGATCTAAAAATGCCAACACTGCTTTTTTTAGCATATTTCCTCCAATTTGAATAGATTTTGAATAACAATAAAAGCAAATAACAAAAAAACAAAAGCAAACTTCAAAGTTTATAACCTTAATTTCTTTATAATCTATTTTTTTTTATTTTTCAACAAAAAACATGACATAAAATTTCTTTATTATGAAATAATTTTGCCAAATAAATTTTATTGCAAGCTATATATTTTGTATGTTATACAATTTTAATAGGCATGAGTCTTTCACACTGATTTATACTTATAATCAAAGTTAGAAAAATTTAAGGTTTGAAAATAAATGACAAAAATTGATACTTCCTGTAAAAACTGCGGAACTTGCTGTAAAAAGGGCGGTCCCGCCCTGCATGTTAAAGATGATTTTTTATTTAAAGAAAATATTTTAAGGGTTGAAGATATTTTGACCGTCAGGATTGGTGAATTGGTTCGTGATGACATGAAAAATGTTATTGTTCCTCTGCCCAATGAATTAATTAAGGTTGCTCCCGCATTTGGAGCAAGACCAGATGACTGGACATGTCGCTTTTTAACTGCAAATAACCATTGTTTTTTGCATGGAAGACATCCGGCTGAATGCAGAGCTTTATTTTGCAAGGAACCTGAGTCATTAATGCAATTAAAAAATGAAGAAAGACTTGATAGGAAAAAAATTTGCGAAATTACAAAATCTCCTGCTTGGTGGGTTGAGCTGATTGAAAGCCATGAAGAGCAAGTCACTTATGCCAAGCTGGCTGAATGGGCTCATCATATTGAGACAGAAGAAGAATGTAAGTCTAAATTTATCAGTGCCTTGGAATATGATCGTTCATTTAGGGATTTGGTGGTGGAAAAAAATGCTGCCCCCATTGAAGTGATTAATTTTTTATTTGGCAGACCATTAATGCTTACAATGGTTATGTTTGGTTTGCAGGCCAGACAAAGCCAAGGTAAAATAAGTATAGTTAAAATAGTTTAAACCAATTATTAAATGAATTGACAAAAAATTGCTATAAATAAACGTAACTCGTTTAAATTAGGAGGCATTATGTATATTGTTACAGGTGGTGCAGGCTTTATAGGCAGTGCGGTTGTTTGGGCTTTAAATCAAGCAGGTGTAAACAATATCTTAATTGTTGATAACCTTGCCTGCTCTGATAAATGGAAGAATTTGATTGGCTTACAATATACAGATTATGTTCATCGTGATGTTTTTTTGGATAAATTATTATCCCACTCATTTGGACATGATTTTAGAGCCATTATCCATATGGGCGCTTGTTCTGATACAACAGAAAGAAATGCCGATTTTCTGATAGAAAATAATTTTCAATATACAAAACAGATATTTCTATATGCTCAAAAATATGGCATAAGATTTATTAACGCCAGTTCAGCTGCCACCTATGGTGACGGTTCACTTGGCTTTGGCAATGATTTAAAAACAACAACGTCCTTATTACCATTGACCATGTATGGATATTCAAAACATCTTTTTGATATGTGGTGCATTAAAAATAAAAAACTTGAGGATATGGTAAGTTTAAAATTTTTCAATGTATATGGTCCAAATGAATATCATAAAGAAGACATGCGCAGTGTAATTTGTAAAGCCTATGAGCAAATTACCGAAAAAGGACAATTGGAATTATTTTCTTCCGATAATCCGGATTATCCCGATGGTGGACAAAAACGAGACTTTATTTATGTTAAAGATTGTGCAAAACTTATTTTGTGGCTACTTGATAAGAGAAATATCAATGGAATTTTAAATGTCGGAACAGGAGTGGCCAGAACTTGGAATGATTTGGCAAACTCTGTATTTTCTGCCCTTGATATTAAACCTAATATAAAATACATTCCCATTCCTGCAAAAATAAAAGGACGTTATCAGAATTTCACTCAAGCAGATATGGCTTGGCTTGATGATTATGGTACTCATTTTAAATTTACCTCCCTTGAAGATGGGGTAAATGATTATGTAAAAAGATATTTAGAAACCGACTTCCCATTCCTTAAAAGTAAGTATGAAGCATAATAGTATTTTTTTACTTGGTTGATACAAATAAAAAACTAATTGTTAATAAAGTAAAAATTCATAAAATTTTAAAAATTTACAAGGAGTACACATAAAATGTGTGTTTTTCTTGTAAATTTTTATTGAAAACAAATTTTTTAGCGAGAACTGATTATTTCCATAAAATGAGGATAATATGTATATTACTTGCCCCAATTGTAATTTTCAAAGAAGTGTAGATAAAAAGCAAATCCCTGCCAGTGCAACTGTTGTGACTTGTCCGAAATGTGAGCATAGGTTTAAATTTAAGGATTTGGAAACAGGTGAGTTTTTATCTGAAATCTGTCAAGAACCTGAAAAATCTATGCAGGATGAAGTATTATTAAAAAAAGAAATTTCTTCCCTTTATGAAGAGCAAGAAGATAGTAATGTAAATAATTTGGAAAAAAACAGTTCAATTCCCACAGATATTCTGAGACCTGAAAATGATTTGCAAAATGAAAAGCTAAATCAAGCCGAACATTTATCAAAAAATGTGGAAAACAGTGCAGAACCTGTAAGTTACGGAGAAGATAAAGAACCTCTTACCGAAAATGAAGTAGCAAAGCACGAAAAAGTTGAAAATGAAGAAGATGTTTTGGCACAATATGAAAATATTGATGAAGATGCTAAGAAAAAAAGACAGAAAATAAAAATGATGACTGACGATGTTCCATGGGAGCATCCTGAGCGTTATGGTATTTTAGGATCTTTAACTCAAACCATTGCCAGAGTAATGTTTAAAGCTCCTGAATTTTTTAGCACAATTCATAGCCAAAGTTCAATGCTGAGGCCTGCAACATTTTATGCTCTACTTGGTTTATTTCAAACCTTATGCTTGCAAATTTGGTTATCAACTCTAAGTTCTGTTGATATTTTGGTACAATATCCTGGCTTAGAAGAAAATTTACAGCAATTTAGCATGCCCATGACCATAGTGCTGAGTCCTTTTTTAGCAATTTTTCAACTACTTCTTTTTTCAGCTTTTTTATACCTTGCCATTAGAATAACAAATCCGGACAAGGCTGATTATAATCTTTGCCTTAGGGTAATTGCTTATGCTTATTCTCCGACCATTTTGTCCATTGTTCCATATTTTGGACCCATGCTTGGTTTGATTTGGTTTGTGTGTAATATTTTTATTGGCGTAAAATATGCCATGAGTCTAAGCTGGCAAAGAACATTTTTAGCTCTTTCACCAATTTTTTTACTATGGATTTTTGTGGTTTTCAGCACATTTTCCCATGTGCTAAATTAGTCAATACTGAAAAACATAAAAGCTGATTGTCAGTAAATTAAAAAACAGCAAAAATTTGACGGAATATAAAAAATATATCCGAATAATATTTAATACTTATGTAAAATTTAAAAAAAATAAATTTTTATCTTGATTAATAAATATAATTTTTTGAGAGAATTTTATAAATAATGGGGGAATTATGTCACAGGGACGAGTATTGGTTATTGACGATGAAAAAAATTATTTATTAATACTTGAGGCCATGCTATCTGATGCAGGTTATGAAGTTACAGCGTTAAATGATCCTGAAATGGTTATGGCATATCTTGATGAATCTGAAGTTGATGTGGTAATTACCGATATGAAAATGCCGAAATTATCCGGCAAGGAGGTTTTGCAATTAGTAAAAAAAAGCTTTCCTCGTATTCCCGTCTTAATGATGACTGCCTTTGGTTCCATTGAAAATGCCGTTGAGCTAATGCGCCAAGGTGCCTTTGATTATATTACAAAACCTTTTGCCAATGCAGAACTTTTGGCTTCTGTTCAAAGTGCCATGGAACTGGCAAAAGCCCATTTACAATATCAAATTTTACAAGAAAGTCTTGAAGAACGTTATAATAAGCATAAAATTATAGGTAAAACCAAGGCAATCCGAAACGTCATGGACGTTATTGATAAGGTTGCCATGAGCAGAGCATCAGTATTAATCAATGGAGAGGCGGGAACAGGCAAAGAATTGGTTGCAAAAGCCATTCATTTTGCTTCAACACGAAAAAACAACCCTTTTGTGGCAGTCAATTGCCTAGCCTTTAATACCCAATCCCTTGAAAAAGAATTATTTGGAGAGGAAAGTATTGTAGGAAATGCTCCGTCAACAATAAAAAGAGGAAGGCTTGAACTTGCTGATCAAGGAACATTATTTATAAATGAAATTAGTGCCTTATCTCAAGAAATGCAGGTAAAAATCCTAAGGGTTTTACAAGAAAAAAGTTTTGAACGCATGGGCGGTGCAGATGCCATTAAAACCGATTTAAGGATAGTTACTTCAACAACAGAAGACTTAAATACATTGGTTGCCAATGGTTTGTTTAGAGAAGATTTACTTTATAAACTAAATGTTATTCAAATCAATATGCCACCATTAAGGGAAAGAAGAGAAGACATTCCTCTCTTGGTTGCCCATTTTATTCAAAAATATAATTTGGAAAATGAAGTTATTCAAGAAAGAAGTTTTTCAAATGAGGCTTTAAACTATATGAATAGTTATGACTGGCCGGGCAATATCAGGCAGTTACAAAATATTATTGAAAGGTGTTTGGTCATGGGATCGGGAGATCTTATTAATGTTGATGATTTACCACCTGAAATCCGTGATGAAGAAGCTCAATTTAAAAGCGCTGTGGATTTATTACCCATTAGTATGAATTTAACCGATACCATTGATAAAATAGAAGCTGCCATAGTGCGCAGAGCATTGGTCAAAGCAGATTTTGTGCAGTCAAAAGCAGGTGAACTTTTGGGGATTTCAAGAAGTTTAATGCAGTATAAATTGAAAAAATATAATATTACAGGCCATTAAAAAAGGCTCTGCACAATGAATTGGAAAGAGACTTCTTAAAATAAAAAGCATATTTCATAAACTAAAAAATTTATGAAATATGCTTAATTTTCTAACTATACGGTTAAGTACTTCATAAGCACAAAATAAATAAGAAAAACGTCATTGCCACGTTATAAGGTGTTTAAGTTCCCAATTTGGCAATGAGATTGCTTTATCTACAAGACGGGCGTTTCACTCGTTCGCAATGACCGTGCTTTCATGTAATTAAGATTATAAATATAGTGTATTATATTGATATAATACCAAGAACCAATTTAAATCGCAAATTAAAATGACATGAATTGGTGGAGTAATACAGAGACTGTTAGTTTAAGCAAGATACTAGCTAAATAATCTCATAATTACTGTGCCGGCAAGAATAAAAGACATTCCAACCAAGCTCATTCTATTTAATCTTTGACCATATAGAAAAAATGCTGCAATTGAAGTTCCTATAATCCCAAGCCCACACCACAGAGCATAGGCTATGCCAACGGGTATAGTTTCAACGACAATACTAAGACAATAAAATGATATAGCATAACCGGATAGCACCAATATTGTTGGAATAGGTCTTTTAAAACCATCTGTATATTTTAAAGAAGTTGTAGAAAAAATTTCGACAACAATGGCCAATAGTAAAAGTAAAAAAGTGCTAAGCATATTTATTCCGCTAAAAAATATAATTTTAATGCCCGGGATTGGCCAATTGAGTAATCATAACCCCAATCAAAACAAGTGCAATTCCTAACATTGCCCCAAGGCTCAAAACTTGATCGTAGATTAAATAGGAAAAAATCGAAGTTCCCACAATTCCAAGCCCCGACCAAATGGCATAAGTAACCCCAACAGGAATGGTTTTTACGACAATGCTAATCAGGTAAAAAGATGTGGCATAGCAAAGCAAAACTATTATGGTCGGAAAAAGCACGGTAAAACTTTCTGTTAGTTTTAAACAAGTGGTTGCAATGATTTCAACCACAATTGCAAAGAGTAATAATCCATATTGTTTCATAAACACTCTAATTATTTCTTGATGTTAAAATAGGTTTTTCTGCCAAATTCCTTTCATGTTCATCTAAATTTGGAAGATTCACCATGGACAATAAATTTTGATAACGTTCAATTACCAAGTTTTTATTTTGTAATTGAGCTTGTAAAATATTTTCATAATATAATTTTAATGAACGAGCTGAAAGGGTTTGCAGTTCACAAGCCAAATATGTTTTAAAATTTTGATAACCATCGGGGGGAGTTATATGAGGATATTTCTTGATTGAAACCTCATACCATACACTTTCAATTTCAATGATTTTATCAAGATGCTCATCATAATTGGTACGCGGAATAATTCCCTCCATGAGAGCATATTTTTCGGTCATAATATTTCTGCCAATTTTTTTATAATCCAGCAAATCTTGATAATAGGAATTTAGAAATTCATAAGACTGCACACTATGAGTCATTTTTCTTGCCACACAAAAGGCCTTTGGATTTTCTTGACATACAGAATAGCCACGGCTTTTAACTGCAAGGAAAAATTCCAATTCTTCTTCAATAATTTTATTTATCAGTTCTAAATTCATAATAAGACCTCAAGTTTAATTTTATTCTGCCATTTCAGGCAAATACCGCAATTGGGGGTTATTTATCTTACTTTGCACTTGCCCTGCCTGTGCCAAAAGCCAATTGTCCTTTAAATCGGAATAAGCATCATTATTTAAATAATTAGTCACCGTTTCTGCATAATTTTCTATTAAGTCAATACAATTATTCCAATTATTCCAATTACTCATTGAAGAGCAAGAAATATCTGTCAAAAAATTAAGGCAATTTACGGTTTCAGAGGAAAGAACATTTAATTTTTTTAAAGCTGTCGGTGCCCATTTATAAAATGGCATATATTTTTTATTATAAAGAAAAACAAAGGAGATGGCAGCTTCACAAAACTTCTGAATACAAAACATAGAAGCAATATTATCTCTTCTTTTAATTGAACGTATTAAATTATACTGCCCCGATTGTGCCATTATGGCAAGCCTTGCCGCCATTTTCTTTAGCCTTATATCTTCGGGATAATAGGAAAGCAAAGCATTTCTATGCTCGGTAAACCTCAAACTTGGGTCATGAAAAATTTCCCCATTCGTAGCAGTTGCCAAAAAATGTTCGGGAATTGCTCTCCATTCTTGCCATGTTTGCGGAACTTTGGCTAAACCTGTATATTTACGATAAAAAGCTTCAATAGAAATTAGACCAAGCCTGTCCATACGTTTGTCCTTGGACATTCTTGTTGGGAAATTATTATACATTACAGGTAATTGATTAATTACAGCATCAATATTCCTTTCCCAAATCTGTATTTCATTTTCAGGAAGCCAAAGACAAAAGGCAGGTCCAAAATCATGATCTTGAGATATTTCATCATCAAAGCCAAAACATTCGGAACCTTCACCAACCAAACCAATGGCAAGCTTTGGTAATAAATGAGGAGTATGTCTTTCAAAAAGCGGTAAGGCTGTGTTTTCAAAAAATTCTCTTGCCAGTTTTAGCCCAAGCATTATATTTTCCTTTTCTCAATTTCTTGAAATTTTAATTAAAATTTCAGTGACAAATTTACTTTCATTACTTGTTGTCCAGTAATCGGTAACATAACGCTCATGACATACATTGTCCAGTAAATATTTATTTTGCCTTGCCCATTCAATTATTCTTTCATAACTTTTATGAATATTATCATAAACACCGATATGATAACAACTGACAAATAAACCATCACCAAAAATCATTTCTTGCTCGGGTTTGGCAGGCATTATTCCCTCTTGCATAATTCGTATTTTTTGATTTTTTTCATAATTTATTCTGGAAGTCAATGACTTATAGGTTAGATAAACAGCACCTGTGATGGCATTTTCAATTTCTTCCAAATAATTTGTCCATTTAATATTGATGACATCATTTTTCACATTGGCAAAGGAATCTTGATCTTGAAACAAAAATATTTTTGGAGGCAGGTATTTTATGGAAATTTCTTGAATATTATTACTGATTACCATTTCAGCTTCTGAAATCAATTTATACCAATCAAGAATTGAAATATTTTTTTGTCTAAGCTCCTCTTGCTGAGCTTGCAATTCCTTCATTTTCTTTTTAAAGCATTCCTTAGAGCGAGTATAGGCATTGGACATATCCTTGTAAAGAAGTTCAGAAACTTCACTTAAAGTAAATCCGATTTGCTTATAATATTTTAAAATGGGAATCATTAACAAAGTATCATGGGTATAAAAACGATAATTATTATAATCTTGTCTTTGAGATGGTATTAATCCTATTGATTCATAGTACCGTATGGTTTTACGAGAAATATTGCAAATCTGACTCATTTCTCCAATGGAATAGCTATCTTTTTCTTTCATGATTATCTCTCGCTATCAACCTAATGATTTTTATCTAATCGATACTGAAAATCGAAGGCGTGTGCTTTTTACGAAAAAGTCCAAAATAATTTTTCAGCCATGACTATTTATCCACGTGATTCCGGGTTGAGGAGGGAAACCCCATTTTTTTGAATTAATCCATGACGCTTAGTCTCACTTTGTTCGACATAAGCAGGGTGAGTTTTTCCCCCTCAAACGTAAGCAATCGCTTCCCCCCTTCCTGAAAAAACATTTTTTCAAATAAAAATATAACTACTTTGATTTATTAATATTTTATTTAATGTCTAAAATCAAAAATCATGCCATAATTATGGTTTTTTAAAACCGGAATGGCGTGACTATTTACCCCACATCTTTTTTTAATTCTTCAAGACCTTCTTTTGTATCAAGTTGAATTTTATATATATTTTTTATTCCTGAATTATTTAAAAACTTTGTAACCCTGATAAAATCATCTTGATTTTCTTCTATATAAGTAATTATACCAAGGACTTTCTTATTAAATAAGGGGGCAAATAAAGGAGGTAATAAAGTATTTTTCTGTTTAGCAAAAATCACAAACAAAATAATTTCGGCATCAAATGAAGCTGTAATTAAGGATTTAATAAAACATTTATTTTCTAAAAATTCGTTTGGCGTATTAATCAAATTATCATAAAATTCCACAGCCATATTTTTCTTTATTCTGACGGGTTTTTGACTTAAAAGTTGAATAAGTTCTTCTTTTTTTGAGCCATTTTCGCCAATAAACAATATTTTTTTCATGTTCTGGTAATTTCAACACAGTTATACATTAAAACTGTTCTAAAATATTTATTTATGGCCACAAAGGAAGCTTCAACGCTGGCAACGTCACCCACAAACAAAAGCGAACCACCAAACCTATCCAAAAATCCGATTTCAACAGAAGCAGATTTTGTGGCAATATCTGCCGCAATAATCACGCTTTCATAGGGGGTTATGGTCATAATACCTATGGCTTCCCCACTCTCTTCAAGCCCTAATTTCATGTAAAGGCTTTTATTGGGGCTGGCTATAATATGCATTAAAGTTATTTGCTTTCCGGGTACGGATTCTTGAATAACTCGACTGGTTGCATTGGCACAGTGATATGAGTCCATAATATTATCTCACTTTAATAAAAATTCATCTAAAGCGTTTTCCGTCACACCTTATTCCAATTTGCGATGTATAAAGTATGTTGATGACTGCCTTATAGTTTTTATTTCGTTAATCTATAATTTTAACTCTGCTATATATCACAAAAAATAAAAGCAGTAACAATTGCGAGGAGGTTCGCCAGAACCGACGTGGCAATCTCCCCGTTAAAGGCTGTCTTAATTAAAGGCTGTTTAAGTTCCCGATTTGGCGAGGAGATTGCCACACTCGCTACGCTCGTTCGCAATGACTGCCAATAGTTTTATTAACCTTTAGAATCAACATACATCGCAAATAGGAAGACGTGTTTTCCATCAGGGGAGTTTGAGGGGGGAAACTCACCCAACTTATGTCGAACAAAGTTAGACTAAGCGTCATGGATTAGTTCAAAAAAATGAGGTTTCACCCCTCTCAATCCGGAATCACGTGGGGGCAAAGCCCCCAAATTGGAATAAAGTACCTCTATCAAAAATCACATCTAAATTAAGCCAAAATTTGAGCTTTTAAATCTTCACTTGGGGACGGTATAACCACATGGCTAAGCACGGGGCCGCTAAGCCCAACCCCTTTAACTCCTGCCTCTACAGCGGCTTGTACAGCAGAAACTTCACCTGTCATTGTCACAAAGGCTTTTCCTGCCAAGCCTGCCGCAAAACGAATTTCAAGAAGTTGCACACTGGCGGCTTTTGCTGCCGCATCGGCCGCCAATATCCCTGCCGCTGATGTAAACGTTTCTATAATTCCAAGAGCATTAATTCTTGTGGCATCACTGACTCCCGAAAAAGCAATAATCACATCTTCATGCACATGTGAAAGCACAAAGCTATCCACAACTTGATCTCCACCTGCCACAATTCCGCTTTGCAAAGAACTTTGCACAGCCCCTGTATCACCTGTAATCACAATAAGATAACGCCCCGGGCATGTGGTTCTGGCAATCACAAGCTCCACATTGGAAGCTTTCACCATAATATCAGCCGCATACATACCAAGTGCAATACTATTTAATTCAAGACAAGCTATAGTTTTTAATTTCATAATAATACCTACTTATTGGAAATACAAACAATTCCATCTCTTATTGACTCAACAATACCACTGATACCGGCATGAACTCTTGCCGACATGGCATTTTCAGGAATTTCACCGATCAAATCACCCACAACAAGCCTATCCCCCACATTAACAATACAATTGGCAGGTGCGCCAATATGTTGTTTCATGGAAATATAAACTTTTTGAGGTTCAAAATTACCTTGAAATGTGGGATGTGTATCATAGGGAACAAGCCCCAAGCGTTGAATTAATCTTTGAGTGGGAATATGACGCTCTTTAATATATGGTGATGAAATAAATTCACTTTTTTTACTTTGCCAAGCAACTTTATTTTGCATGAGAATTTTTTTAATTTGGGCATTGACTTCCCTTGGTGAAACTCCCATGGGACAGGAAAATTTTTCACAAACTCCACATTCTGAACAAAGAAGTGCTTCCTTTGCCAACTCATTATCAAGTTCATGATTATTTAAAACTCGCATCAATTTATGGGGGTGAAGTGAATGCCCCAAAAGATTACGAGGACATAAATCTGTACATCGTGTGCATTGACAGCAAACAGTATTGGTAATTTGTCTTATTCTTGTGGGAGGCATGGTTTTTTGAGTAACAACATTATGATTTGAGGGCAAAACCAAGAGCCCGCTTGTTGTTTTGCTCACAGGCTGATAAATATCAGGCAAAACCCTGCCCATCATGGGGCCTCCGTCCACAACCCTATAATCTGCAATTTTAACACCGCCTGCATATTCCAAAACCTCGGCAACACAAGTTCCCACGGGAACCCTAACCACCATGGGTTTGTTAATTTCACCTTCAACAGTCAAATATCTATGGGTTACAGGCTTATCTTCCAAGGCAAAAGCAATATTATAAAGGGTTTCAACATTGCAAACAACAGCCCCCACATGTAAAGGTAAACCACGTTCAGGCACAACTTTGCCAAGGGCTTCATAGAGCATGATTTGCTCATCGCCTGCCGGATAAAAATCATCAAGAACAAAACAAGAAATATTTGAATTTTCATGCGCAAGAGCTTGTTTTATTGAAGAAAGTGCTGCCTGATGTTTACCTTTTAAGCATATAATCCCTTTACTTGCTTTTGTTTGCTCCATAAGAGCCTTTAATCCCACTATAACTTTATCAATACCACTTTCCATAAGATATGGATCGCTCATTAAAAGTGGTTCACAGGAAGCTCCGTTCACAAGCACAGTTTCAACCTTGGCGTCAGCCTTGATATGGGTTGGTAAACCTGCCCCACCTGCTCCGACAACTCCGCCCAATCGTATTTTTTCGAGAATATTTTGTTCCATCATCTACACCCTAGGGCATTTTATTTTAAGAAATCATTGACTAATTTTCTTGTTGATTAATTTTCTTGGGGGAAATTTTTTTTGAACAATAACTCAAGTCTCGTTTCATTCGACATGGCCACGGCTTTTCCCAAACCCCACATGATTCCGGATTGAGGGGGGGAAAACCCCATTTTTTTGAATCAATCCATAACGCTTAGTCTCACTTTGTTCGACATAAGCTGGGTGAGTTTTTCCCCCTCAAACGTAAGCAATCGCTTCCCCCCTTCCTGAAAAAACATTTTTTCAAATAACAATATAACTATTTTGATTTATTAATATTTTATTTAATTTCTAAAATCAAAAATCATGCCATAATTATGGTTTTTTAAAACCGGAATGGCTTGCCCCAAACCCCTTTCAAAAAACTTTTAATTATAACAAACCTTTATTATTTTTTTGAAAAAGATGAGATAAACTCAAAAAATTAATTTTATATTTGTTACAGGAACTTAATCAATATTTCCTTAAACATAAATTAAATTTGTTTTGGTTTTGGCAATATCATTTCAACTTCTTCATGGGGACGTGGAATAACATGCACGCTAACCAATTCGCCCACGCGATTGGCGGCTGCTGCTCCTGCATCGGTTGCAGCTTTTACAGCGCCCACATCACCACGAACCAAAACGGTTACCAAACCACCACCGACTTGTTCTCTGCCGATAAGATTTACATTTGCGGCTTTTACCATTGCGTCAGCTGCTTCAACAGCTCCTACAAGACCCTTGGTTTCGATCATTCCTAATGCATCCATCATATTGATACTCCTTGATATAATTGTTGGTTTATATTATTTATTAAGGTAATGTGAACATTTCCTTAAATAAGCACTTATTAATTCCGTAAACGGAATTAATAATAAAGGCACACGGCCTTTATTCGCCCTGTTGGACGCAAAAAACGTGGTTTTTGCTCTCATTTCGGCTTGTAAAATTTTCATAAAAATTTAAATTTTCGATTTAATTAGTATTTCCTTAAAGATTTTCTTTTATTGTTTTGGCAAGCTGTAAACTCATGTCTCTAAGTTTTTTCATATCTGTTATGCCAAGATTTTCTTGAATCATAATGGCAAGATTAATCAAAACCCTTTCAAAGGGATCACCTTTTTTTACACAACAAGTTGAGTCATTTGGTCTTGCATAATCCACTATCATATTTTTAAGTGCATTTTCTTCCGATTTTACATTTGTATCGGAACAACAAGCTTTTAAAGTATTTGAACTTGCACAACATGAAGTTGTTTGGTTAACATTATAATAGCTTGATGCAAGTGAAGGCGCCTGACCATATTTTATTTCAATACCACGGCTAGCACAAAGATCCTTTGCCCCGGCAGTAATGATAATATCTTTATTGCAATATACATTATTGTTATAAACATATTGATCAAGATTTTCAACGCTTATAAGAATTTTTTTCATACTAACCACCCATAAGATTTTTTATAACTTCAGTCTTTGGTCTTGCAATAACCACAGCTTCTATCAATTTTTTATCAAGTATTTTTTTTGCTTCATCAACAGCAGTTTGAACAGATTCAAGATCTCCCACCAAGACAAAATAAGCCTTGCCTGCCAAACCTTGCCCGAGAACAATTTTACCCAAGTGAACATCAGCCTTTTTTATAGCAAAATCGGCCGCCTCAATACAGGCCGCCACGGCTGAACTTTCCACAAGCCCAAGAGCTGAAATATTATTTTTATCAGGCTTTTCATCTAAATTAATTTTATAACCAAAAGCCTTGATAATTTGTGGTGAAATATTTGAAATAACGAATGAACCCACAAGCTTTATATTTTTTGACTTGGCAATGGAAATGGCAACCTGCACGGACGCCCTGTCCCCTGCCAAATAAATCATGTATTTACCGGGGCAAATTGTTCCGGATCGTATCAGCTCCACATCGGCCCCCTTTAGCATGCTATCGCTTAAGGCTACCCCATGTGCTATACTTTTACATTCTACAATTCCCAAGGTGTCCATATTATTATCCAATTAGATTATTATTCAACTAATTATTTATCCCATTGCGATTCATCTAAAATTCCGATGATTGCCGCATCAATGGGAATGGGAATGTCAGATTGTGATAAGGCAAGACGAGCCGAACTTCCTTGGGTTATCAATACCCTTTCTCCAATTCCTGCTCCCACACAATCAACAGCCACAAAACTTTCAAGATACTCAGAATTATTTATTAAATCAATTCTTTGAACAACCATAAGTTTTAGCCCATTCAGACTTGCTTCCTTGCTGGTTGACCAGACATTTCCTTTCACTTCGCCAATAATCATGCTTTATCCTTATCTCAACTTAAAAACTGTTAGCTTTCCATACAATTCATGGCTATACCGAGTGGGGTAACCAAGAGGGGATTTTTGGGTTTATATACAGGTAGTTTTGTTTCTTTTGCTATTACTTTTTCCATATTTTCAAGACAGCAAGTTCCACCCACCAGATAAATTTCTGAAACATCATAATTTTGTATGTGTTTTCTGACTATTGTTCCCATTTTTTCTAAGACAGGAGAGACCACAGGAAAAATTTCTTTATGCTTACTGTTTTGCCTCTTCATTTTTTCGGCATCATCAAAAGGTATACGATAAGATCCCGCCAACACAAGAGAAAGGTGAGTTCCTCCTGTCGGTTCATCGGCCACATAAACAACCTTGCCATCTTTTAATACGGATAGACCTGTTGTTCCTCCGCCAATATCAACTATTACCCCATTTTCAATTTTCAAAACAGCATTGGCGGCTGTGGGTTCATCAAGAATATTGATAACAGTTAAACCGCTGGCTTCAACCACATGCTTATGCGTTGCGCTATCCCTTGCCCCTGTTCCCGGTGGCACGGCAATGGCAGCCTTATCAAGTGAACGTCCAAGTTTTTCTTCTACTTCCCGCACCAATTTCTTAACAATATCTGAAGCTCCGACATAATCAACCACAATTCCATCTTTTAAGACTTGGGCAAATTCCATGGCACAAGCAACCGGTTCAAGTTGTTTATTCAAAACCACAACAACAATATAGGCTGTGCCAAGATCAACCCCTGTCAAAAGTTCTTCATCTTCACTAACTTTTTTGGGGTTTTTAATACAGTCTTCCAAGGCTGAAATTTGTGTGTCCACTGTAATAAAATCTTTTGGGGCAAAATCTTTCATAAATTAATTCTTTCCTAGGATAATTCCTGTGGTTTTAGATGTCCAGCCTGCACTGTTTCCCTCATCAAGGTCAATATGCATGGCAAGTTTAAACTCAGGATTAACCCTAACCCTTACATCTTCCAAAACAACAGGTCTGTCCGTATCAATATGAACCTGAACCATATCATTGTCAACCAAATCAAATTCCTTGGCATCTTCAGGAGACATGTGAATATGTCTTGCGGCCACTATCACCCCTTCCTCCAAGGCCACAATATTGGACTGGGAAGAAAGCACAATGCCGGGAGATTTATTTGTATCACCGGATTGTCTGACAGGGGCATCAATTCCAAGGCTTCTTGCATCTGTTTTAGAAATTTCCACTTGAGATGATTTTCTGGCAGGGCCAAGCACTGCCACATTATCAATCACACCCTTTGGCCCGATTAGTCTGACTCTTTCAGCGCAAAGAAATTGACCGGGCTGTGAAAGTTCTCTGACCATGGTCAAAGGAGTACCAAAGAGCTTCATGACATCATCTTCACTTAAATGAACATGCCTTGCCGAAAGCTCGATCGGAACTTTTTTTCCAATGCATTGAGCCTCAATCTTTGGATTATAGGATTGTTTTTCTTGACTTTCAAAAACATCTTTTACTACTTTTTGAATGATTTCAAATAAGACTTGTTTTTCCATTACAGCTCCGACTTTACACTTTATTCCGATTTGAACAACTTTCAATTCAGGATAGGGAGAGAAAATTCTCCCTATCCCGAAAAAACAAATTAACGATTGGGAATAATCATTTCAACTTCTGAGTGTGGACGAGGAATAACGTGAACACTTACAAGCTCACCAACTTTTTGTGCTGCGGCGGCACCTGCATCTGTGGCAGCCTTTACAGCACCCACATCACCACGAACAAGCACAGTTACCAAACCGCTACCAACTTGTTCTCTGCCAATTAAAGTCACGTTTGCAGCTTTTACCATGGCGTCGGCAGCTTCAATTGCAGCAACCAAACCCTTTGTTTCAATCATTCCGAGTGCATCTGAAATTTTCATTTTAATCTTCCTTTATGTTTTTAGATTATATTTATTATATTAATTATATTGATTATTAAGGAAACGCTGATTAAATCAAAATCTTTAAAATTTTGAAAACTTTTGAAAGCGTTTCCTTACAAAATAGACACAAAGTGGCTATTTTGCACGCCGAAATGAGAGCAAAAACCATGTTTTTTGCGTCCCAAAGGGCGAATAAAGGCAGTGTGCCTTTCTGATTAATTTCGTTTACGGAATTAATCAGTGCTTACGTGAACCTACAATAATTTTCTGATTTCAGCAATTATCATATCGGTTATGGCATTTACATCGGCAGAATTATTTGAATTATTGTTTGGTTTTGAACAACATGAACAAGTTCCCGCATCACAAGCTGACTTGGCATAGGAACTTGGGCTGGCATAAGAACTTGCATAGCCTGAGCTTGCACAATCAGAACTTACACAAGAAGAACTTACACAAGTAGAGCCATTATCATTAAGATCATAGGCAACTCTTCTAATGTTAAGTAAGTGCATAGGTGTCACATTATCTGATGTGGCACTACCACCAACACTTCCGCAACCAAGGGTAAATGATGGGAATAGGGCTGTTGTAAACCCAACCGCTCCTTGGGTTGAAGGAGTGTTGACCAGTAAACGAGAAACAGGTTTACGAAGTCCAAACTCACGCACTATGGCTTTATCATTTGAGTGCATGGCCAAGGTATGCCCAATACCGCAATTTTCCAAAAGTGAAATACAAAGTTGACAAGCTTCTTGCCAATCTTCCACCACATAAAATCCCAAGAGGGCAGTCAATTTTTCCTTTGAAAAAGGATATTTTGGCCCTACTCCCTTTTCGTCTGACAATAAAATGCGAGTATTTGGCGGAACTTCAATGCCTGCTGTTTTGGCTATGGTAAGCGCATCACGTCCGACAATGGCCGGATTCATGCTACCATCTGCCCTTTCCATAATTCTTTTGACCTTTTCAAGTTTTTCACCCTCAAGGAAATATCCACCATTGGCAATGACAGTTTTTTTAACTTGATCGGCAATAACCCTATCGGCAATGATAGATTGCTCGGACGCACAAATTGTTCCATTATCAAAGGTCTTACTTTCAAATATTTTGCGAACCGCATCTTCAATATTGGCACTGCGTTCAATATAAGCAGGCACATTTCCCGCTCCGACTCCAAGGGCAGGAGTTCCTGAACTATAGGCAGCCTTAACCATGGCAGGGCCACCTGTTGCAAGGATAAGATCGGCTCTTTTCATAAGCTCAGAACTTCCCTCAATGGTAGGCACATTGATACAACTTACCAAATCGGGGCAAAAACCTTGTCTTCTCAGCACATCTTGAATGATTTCAACAGTTTTAGAAATACATTTCTTGGCGCTTGGGTGAGGTGTAAACACAATGGCATTGCCTGCTTTTAAGGCAATAATTGATTTATAGGCTGTGGTTGAAGTGGGATTGGTGGAAGGAATAATTCCGGCTATAACTCCCACGGGAACAGCAATTTCAGTGATTTTATTGGCATAATCTTCTCTGATTATCCCAATGGTTTTCATATCTTTGATTACTGCGCAAAGTTTTTCACTGGCCAATAAATTCTTTTGCTTTTTATCTTGTACCTTACCGTAATTTGTTTCTTCCACTGCCATTTCGGCAAGCATTTGTGCATTTTCGGCAATGGCGGCAGCAACAGCACAAACCAAGGCATCTACCTTTTCTTGCGAAGTAAGAGCATATTCGGTTTGGGCTGCTTTGGCAGCTCGAATTAATGCTCTTGTCTCCTGTATGGACAATAAATCCTTATCTATCATTAAATAATCTCCTTATGAGGATTATACGTTTTGAATTTTTGAAAGTGCCGCTACAAGGCTATTTTTTGTGGCATTTTCTATTTCTTCCTTGGAAAGAAAGAAATTTTCTTGAGCCAATGCTATTTCACGTAACCTTGTAAGGTTTAGTTTTCTCAATTGGTTCACAGTATATCTTTTGGATTGATTGTTTGATTTAGGGTCTGTTGCAAGTTCTTTTACATCTTCTTGTTCAACATCTTCTTCAATTTCTGTTTCTGCAATTTCCGACAATTGATTATCTTCAACATCAAATTCATCTTGTTCTGTATTTTCAAGCTCAACATCATTTTTTTCTGTTTCAAGCAATTGATTATCTGACAAACTATCTAAATTATTATCTTCAGACAAATCATTTGTTGATAGATTTTCAAAGATTGGAGATGCGGGAATACTTTTCACACCACAGCAGCTTAAATCTGTTTGGCAAGCATCTTGATTGGCTTTGGTATTTGTTTGACTTTCAGCTTGGGTTAATCTGATCACATGTTCAAGTTCAACGTCGGGACGAGCAATCACATGTTTGGAAATAAGTGTTCCTCCCATATAATTAACTTGCATGACGCCTGCATCTATGGCCGCTTGCACACTACTTACATCTTTTGCCGCAATGCTAATGGTTACAAGTCCGCAACCAACCAAGGAACGCTCAAGCAAATATACATTGGCCGCCTTAAGCATGGCATCGGTGGCCGCAACTGCCGCCACATATCCATGGGTTTCCAAAAGACCTAAAGCTATCATTATGATACTCCATTATTAATGCAAGATGGTTGCAACCACAATACCATTACGTTTAAAATGATTTTCAATTCTTTCAATATCTTCGGGTTCAAGGGCATAACTTTCATTTGGCATATCATAAACCATGTCAAGCTGCCCATATTTATGCACTCCCATTTTATGGTAGGGAAGCACATCTACCCCTTTAAAATTTTTCAAATTTTTATAGGGTTCTAAAAATTTAACTATGGCCAAAATATTTTCATCTTCATCATTTAAACCTTTGAGCGTTGGCAGACGCAAACGAACATTATACCTATTCTCCAATAAATATTGAAGATTTTTCAAAATTATATCATTGCGAACCCCGGTCAATTCATAATGTTTATCATTATCCATCTGTTTTATATCATAGAGGAAAAGATCCACATTGGGGGCTACTTCCTTAAGTTTTTCAAGCTTGGTATAGCCACAGGTTTCAATGGCTGTATGGGTATAATTTTGTTTAAGTGCCACCAAAAGATTTAATGCACCCTCATGTTGAGCCAAAACTTCACCACCACCAAGGGTTGCTCCGCCACCCGAGGTTTCATAGAAAGGTCTGTCTTCATCAATAATTGAGACAAGCTCTGAAATACTGTGTTGATCTCCGACTATTGCGAGGGAGTCCACAGGACAGGCTTCTTCGCATTGTCTACAGCCTATGCAGTCTATTTTTCTGTCAATAACATGGTTGTGATTGTCCATTTTATGGATATTAACAGGGCAGATATTTACACAGGCGCCACAATTCACACAAGTATCTTTTTTAAATAGGACATCAATTCGGCGCAATTGCCCTTCAGGATTTGAGCACCATTTGCAACGCAAAGGACAACCTTTAAAAAATACAAGGGTTCTGATTCCAGGTCCATCATACATATTGTATTTTTGAACATTGAATGTAAGTATTTTTCTTTCAACCACGTTTATATCCTCTGTCTGATTATGGTGTATTTTTTATGAAATTAATATTTTATTTTCTTGAGGAGAACCTTATTTTGTCTCAAAAATAAGGTTTTCTCCCTCAAAAAAGTTATCTGAACAGTAATTTATTTTACTGCGTCAATGCTTCCTTAAATCTTTTCCAACATTGTACGGCTGATGATTTCATCTTGCACATCTTTGCAAAGTTCCACAAAGAAGGCAGAATAACCGGCAACTCTGACCACCAAGTCACGATAGGCTTCAGGATCTTTTTGGGCTTCGAGCAAGGTTTCATTGGTCAAATAGTTAAATTGCATTTCACCGCAACCCAAGATACTGGCTGTTCTAAGTAGTGAAATAAGTCCATTTTCACCCTCAGGAGTATCAAGTAAGCCCGATAAGAGTTTATAGTTATGCACCATACCGATATTCATGGCATCATTGGCCATTTTGGAAATACTTTTCACAATGGCGGTTGGTCCCCTATAGTCGGCGCCTTGAGATGGGCTGATACCGTCTGAAAGTGGTTGCCATGCCCTACGTCCACCGGCAGAAGCGCCAAGCACTTGCCCAAAAGGTGTGTTGTTGGAAATGGAAAGGGTTCCATGACTAAGTACGGAGTAAAGGGTTTTGAATTTACGGTGTTCACGCTCGGTAAAGTTAATTAATTCCGCTGCAATATTATCGGCATAGTCATCATCATTACCATATTTTGGTGCAGCCAAGCAATCGGAAAGAATTTTATCAAACCCAACAAAATCTGCCTTCAAGGCTTCATTTAATTGTTCAAGTGTATATTTTTTCTTATCATAAACCAAGTATTTGATTGCTGCCATGGTATCTGTATAGGTGGCAAGTCCGCTCCACACAACACCCGGGCCAAAGTTATACATGGCTCCGCCTGCTGCAACGTCCTTACCGCTTTCCATGCAACCTTCGTACATGATTGACATTAATGGTTTTGGTGCCAAATCACGATGCACACGTTGAGAAATAACGGTGGCAACACTTGTCCATTTTGTTATATATTTAATTTGTTCTTTTACGGCAGCATCAAACTTTTCAAAGGTATCATATTGACTTAATGGCCCAAGATCAGGAGTAACTTGTTTACCGTACCAAAGGGGTACACCATGGTTTAATACAAGTTCGACACAAATTGGCCATTGGGTATAGGCTGTTGATGTCCATTGATAAAGACGGCCTGATTTTTGTGGTTCCACGCAACCCATAAGGCAATAGTCACGGGCATCTTCCATGGACACACCCTTATTTAGCATCATTTTAACATGGGTATCATCAAAGTGAACTGCCGGAAAGCCCATGCCTGCTTTGATTACAGAAACAATTTTACGCAAATATTTTTCGGGAGATCTGTTATGCACACGAGTTGCCAAGGTTGGTTGATAAATTTTCACATGACGAACCGCATCCATTAATAGATAGGTTAATTCATTTGTTGCATCGGCACCCTCACGAGTTACTCCACCCACGCACATATTTACAAAAGGTTGATAGCCTGCAAAGAATTTAGAAGCACCCTCACTGGTTACCCACATCATTTCTGACATTTTTATGAGCATACAACCTGCAATATCAAAGGCTTCATAATCATTCATGCGACCTGATTCAATATCTGCCTTATAGAAAGGATACATATATTGGTCAACCCTTCCAATGGACATACCTGTTTGGTTTTCTTCGATAACCAAGAGGGATTCAATGGTAAATACAGCTTGCACAGCTTCATGGAAAGTTTCAGGTTTATGGGCGGGAACTTTGGCACAAACGGCTGATATTTTTTCAAGTTCAGCCTTACGCTTTGGATTTGTTTCCTTGGCTGCAAGCTGAGCGGCATAATCTGACATTCTGCGTGAATAGGCCATGATTCCTTCTGTTGTATCAATAATTGATTTGTAAAAATAAATTTTATCAATATCTTCGGGATTTTCATAGTCCAATTTTTCAAGATAGGCTTTGGCTTCATTTTGAATGTCTATCATGCCTTTTTTCATAAGAATAACATCATAACCGGGGTTTGAGTCTCCCCCACCGTTTACGGCATGGTAGGAACAATCGGAAACCACGGCATCGTTTGACAACTCCCAAAGGCCTGCATCACGATATTGGGCTTCACAATATTCATCAATGGATTTACCTTCCCAAAAAGGAAAAAGTTCTTCCTGCATATATTTCTTATCTTCATCTGAAATATAGAAAGGATCTTGAGGACGAGTGCCGATTGAAACAAGTTCGTCCCTTACCCATCTCCAAGCAAGGTCAGGAGCAAAGGATCCTGCTCTTGGGTAACCATTTGGAGCACCCACAATAAGTTCATGGTCTTGAATAATGAGCGGTGCTGTTTCGCAAGCCAAGCGAAAAGATTTGGCACGCATAATAATTGGAGGAAGTCCGGGCTGTTCTTTTGCAATTTTAGTCATGCATTTGGCACGGTGAGTTGTAATCCGTGGAGTTTGACGAAGGAAATTTTGCTTTAAAAGTACATGACGTTCTGTTGGACCATCAGGAATTTCTGTTTGACTACCACTTGCATAGGGTGCAGAACTGCCGACAGAATTACTATCTTTGTTTTCTTTTTCAACTTCGTTAAAATCAACGCTTGCAAAGATCTTTTTAAGGGCATCTTTTTCTGACGGACTAAGATTTTTGGTAGCCTCAGCCAGTTTTTCAGTGAAATCTTGAAGATTCATGATATTTCCTCCGTAAACTATTAAAATTTAAATTATTTTTGTAATTTCTTAAGAAAGCACTGAATAATTTCCGTAAACGGAAATTTTTCAGAAAGGCACACTGCCTTTATTCGCCCCCATAAAACATGGGTGACGCAAAAAGCGTGGTTTTTGCTCTCATTTCGGCGTGCAAAATAGCCATTTTATGTCTATTTTGTAAGAAAACGCTTTTATTTTTTTTAAAAATTTTAAAATTTCGATTTAATCAGCGTTTTCTTAACTATTTCAGATATAATATAGCGTAATTCATCAATTTTTTCTGAACTTATATCTTGATTTTTATTAACATTATTTACTGAATGATTACTGCTTTGAAAGTCATTGACTTGATAATTAATAAAGGAATTTGAAACGCCATGTGCCACCTTGCGAGTATATGTAAGATGAAATGGCGAAACATTATCAGATGTTATTCCAAAACCTGTGGTTGCACTGCCTAAAGTTAAGGCAGGAAAAAGATTACTGTTCATGCCCATGCCCCCAAAACAGGCGGGAGTATTGACAAGTAAACGGGCAACAGGTTTTTTTAGGGCAAAAAGTTCAATAACTTCTTCATTTTCAGAATGTATGGTCAAGCTATGGGAATTTTCTTCAACTATTAATAATTCTATACATTTTTCACAGGCATTTTGCCAATCATCTTCGGTATAGCAAGCCAGTACAGGAGCAAAAAGTTCCCTTGTAAAAAAGTCATTATCTCTGACATACTTTCTATCAATAATTAAAAGATTTGTATTATCAGGAACTTGAATAAAAGCTTTTTGAGCTAAATCCTTTGCACTTAATCCTATGGTTTCAACATTTCTGGTGCCGTCTGAACGAAACAGTATTTTTGCAAGTCTGTCTGCCTCTTCACCATTCATAAAATGCGTTCCATTATTTTTAAATAAATCTTTGACCCTATGGGCAATCTCGGCATCAAGGATTAAACTTTGTTCACAGGAAGGACTTATCCCATTATCAAAGGTCTTACTATAAATAATGTCTTGCACTGCCTTTTCAATATTGGCTGTTCTCTCTATAAAGGCAGGCCCACTTCCTGTTCCGCCACAGATAAAGGGTTTTCCGCTTTTCATCGCCATGTCGATTAAATTTTTCACACCTGAAATCATAACCAAATTAGTTAAGTCATGGGAAAAAAGTTCTTTGGTTCCACTTTTGGTAACAGTATTCAAATAAGATATACTACCATCAGGCAGACCTGATTTTTTAGCTACCTTAATAATTAAATCAAGCAAGTACTTTATGGTGTCATAGGCTCTTGGATGGGGTGAAAAAACAATGGCATTTGCTGATTTTATGGCTAAAAGCACATTATAAATTGTTGTCGAAACAGGACTTAAGGCAGAAACGGCACAAGCGATTATGCCCAAGGGAACACCTATTTCCATGGTTTTATTTTGTTCATCTTTTTTTAATATGCCGACAACTTTCATGCCTTTTATTTTATCTGATAAGTATAAGCAGGCAAATTTATTTTTAATATATTTATCTTGCCAACGTCCATAGCCGGTTTCTTGATGGGACATCACAGCCAAGGGCTGAAACTTATCTTTCAGTTCATTAACAATGGCTTCAATTATAATATCAAGCTTTTCTTGGGAAAAATCAGCCAATTTTTTTTGGGCAAGTTTGGCATTTTCCAAATGAATTCTGGCCTGTTGTATGGAAAGTAAATCTTTATCGGCAATCATAAGTCACACCTGCATTATAATTTTAAGAAGTTCTTAAAAACCCTGTTTATAAAAATTAACATGTTATGATTTTAAACATGAAAAACCATCAATCCAAAAGCATATTGCTTCCGAAATTTACAAGAAAAAATATTCCATGCTTATTTATTGCAAACTTTTATTTTATAAACTAATAGTTATTCTTTTTTATAGACTAATTTACAGTATAAAGTTTTACAATTCTGGCAAGTTCAGGGTGGGGAGTGGGAATAACCACAGAAGAATATACCTCTGCCCCCATGGCTTCAACGGCCTTTACACCTGCTTCCACACTTGCTTTACAAGCTGCCACATCACTCATGCCAAGGGCTGAAATATAACCTGAAGCAACGTTTTCATAACCAAAAACTTCCACATTGGCGGCTTTTTCCATGGCATCGGCAGCTTCAAGAAGATACACAAGCCCAAAGGTTTCAATCAAAGCCAAAGATTGCATTTTTTCAGGTTCGCCTTCCGGCAAGGCATGAACATTTTTAAATCTACCGACACAATTGGCAGGACGAGGAATGACATTTGAAGCTGTCATTTTTCCAATACTTTGTGCAGCGGCGGCCCCTGCTTTAACAGAAGCTTCAACAGCGGCAACATCACCTTGCACTATGATTGTAACAAGGGTTGAACCTACGTTTTCATAGGAAACAAGCTCCACATCTGCTGCTTTTAACATGTGGTCGGCAGCATAGATTGCGGGCACCATGCCGACAGTTTCCACCATACCAAGTGCTGTATTTTGTACTCTTCCCATAATATCCTCTTTTTTATTTTGAACTAAAAATAATCCAATTGAAACTTTGACATAAATAAGAAAACGCTGATTAAATCAAAATTTTAACTTTTCATGAAAATTACAAAAGCGTTTTTTTACAAAATAGACATGTAATGGCTATTTTGCACGCCGAAATGAGAGCAAAAACAGATGTTTTTGCGTCCCGAAGGGCGAAGAAAGGCAGTGTGCCTTTCTGATTGATTCTGTTTACAGAATTAATCAGTGTTTCCTTAAGCAAAATTATTTTTTATAACGATATTTTCTTTTTTTATAACCTATCCCCTATGGGTAAGGTCAAGGCTTTTTCTAAAAAAATTAGCAAAAATAAAAAAATTATTTTTTTTTCATATATTTTTAGCAACTTACAAAACAAAAAATTTTAGATAAAAAATAAATATTTTTATCCAATTTTCTCAACATGTTAAAATATAAAAAAATAATCCTTTTAAAACAAATAGTTAAAGCAAACAAAATTTTGATTTTTTATACATTTTTTGCCACTAATTTTATATTTTTTTTAATTTTTCCTTGGTTTTTTTGCTTAATTATCGCTTTTATCTTCCTGAAATACAAATATTTTTGGCGTTTTTCCCTATACTTTTAAATTTACAGTTGACATTAAAAAATAATAACTTTAGTCTTTATAGACTTCTGTTTATAAATAATTAAGTAAGTATTTTCAAATAAATATGAAATGCTACATTATTTGAATATTTATTTTGGCAAAAAATGTCAATAAAATCAATAAAATAAAAATATACGCCATATTGATTTTATAACAATGGCATAAATTTTAAATTTGAGAGGTAGAAAATGGAAAACAATTTAGCTGGCCAAGCTCAAACAAGCCAATCCCAAGCAAAACAACCCAATGAAGCCGCCTATAAAATTAGGCAATCCATGGAAAAATCCTTTAAAACCCGTGGAGTTATAACCGCAATCAGTTCCGGTTTCACCTATGGTATTTATACCGCATTTATGACATTGGCCATGAGTGTAGGAATTTGGGGGGTCTGGTATGGTGATAACTCAGGCCTTTCAGCTTTTGCTGTAATTTTCCTACTTGGTGCACTCGGTGCAGGCATTACAGATGGTTGCAGTGGAATTTGGGCATTAAGTATTTGTATTGTCAGAGGAAAATTTCAAGACTATCTAAGATGCCTTAAATCAAAACCCGGCGTGATAATGACTTTTGCAGCCATTTTGGGAGGCCCCGTTGCTGCCACTTGTTACGTTATAGGACTTCAACAAGCCGGTCCGATCATTGTGCCAATCAGTGCCCTTTGCCCTGCCTTTGGCTCCATTATCTCACATTTTCTGTTTGGACAAAAACTTACCCCAAGGGTTATCCTCGGGATTCTGATTTGCTTTGCTGCTTCTGCAATCATCGGTAGCACAGGACTTTCCCTTGAAGGACAAGCCAACGTACCCCTAGGACTTCTTTTTGGCTTTATTGCTGCCATATGTTGGGGATTTGAGGGTTGTATTTGTGGCTATGGCACTTCTTTGGTTGACTATGAAATTGCCATTACCATTCGCCAAACAACTTCAGGTATTGTAAACCTACTTCTTTTGGTTCCACTTTTTGCTTTTATCGGCGGAGCAGATGCCTTTGCTATGATTGGGCAAAACATTATGAATATTGAATCTTTCAAATGGTTTATTATTGCCGGTTTCTTTGCTTATTTCAACTATATGCTCTGGTATAAGGGCAATGGTATGTGCGGAACTGCCCTTGGTATGGTTTGTAATGGCATGTTTGCTTTCTGGGGACCATTCTTCTGCTGGTTGGTTCTGGGTGTAATGTTTGGAATCGAAGGTTGGTCAATGCCGATCATAGCTTGGTTTGCTGCCATTCTCATGGTTGTCGGTATCTTTATCATTGCTGTTAACCCATTAGACTATTTCAGAAAAAAAGGAGCATAACATGTTGCCATTAAACTATGCTGTTTTACGCTATTTCACAACTGTTGAACATGCCACAGTTGACGGAGTAATGGAAGCTCTCAAAGCTCAATATGGAAATTACAGAGCTTTTACCAGACATGCAATTCTAACCGCTCTTTTTGTTGCCAAAGCCAATCTAATTCTTGATGAAAGTTATTATGAACTTGATGACAAAAACGAACTTCAACTTTATTTCAAAGTTACAGAAGATGGTCGCAAAATGATTGCCACCTATATCAAAGAATAATAGACTATCTATTTGAAATAATAGATTATTAGGGAATAAATATTTGTTTATTCCCTTTTTTTATATGTAAAAATACAAATTAATCAGACCTTTTTCAAAAAAAGCCTTGACTTTCCCCTTTGGGGATAGGTTAAACTTAAAAAAGTTTTAGATAATAATTTTGCCATACAAAGACCTCTGCAAAATAAACTTTACAAAGGTCTCATAAATTTTTTCAGTTTTAATTTTTAGGTAGGTTTGTCATGACTCAATTACCAAAACGTATTCGTGCGTTAAAAAATGCTTATTTAGAAGCAGTACCATCAATCGCAATCAATAGGGCTTTAGCCTATACTGAAGTTTTTAAAGAATTTGAAGATAAGGGCTTAGCAAAAATAGTATTGAGAGCCAAGGGTTTTAAAAGAGCCTGCGAAACAGCTCCCATTGTGATTCATGAAAATGAATTAATCGTTGGCCATCCTTGTGGACAAGCAAGAGCCGGTTCCCTTTCACCGGATGTGGCGTGGGAATGGCTTGAAAGCGAACTTGACAATATTTCAACTCGTCCTCAAGACCCTTATTTTATTACAGAAGATAATAAAAAAATAATTAGAGAAACAATTTTTCCATTTTGGAAAGGTAAATCCCTTGCAGAAAAATGTGAAGAATTTTTTGCCGATGATAAAAATATGTGGGAATATGGCGTTCAAGCCTGCATTACCGATCTAACCTATCACATGACCAGCGGTGGAGGTGATACCAGCCCCGGTTTTGATATTATTCTACTTGCCAAAGGGATTAAAGGTATTCAAGAAGAAGCCTTGGAAAATTTAGAAAAAATCAAAAAATCAAACGATGTAGAAAAAGAAAGCAAGATTTCATTCTATACTTCTTGCCTTGAAGTTTGTGAAGGCATTATTGCCTATTCCACAAGAATTGCAGAACATGCCAAAGAACTTGCTAAAAATGAAAAAGATTTGTCCCGTAAAAAAGAATTGGAAGAAATAGCCGAAGTTAATACCAAAGTTCCTTACCACAAACCACAAACTTTCCAAGAAGCACTGCAAGCGGTTTGGACAATTCAATCTCTTTTCTTATTGGAAGAAAATCAATGCAGCACCTCCCTTGGCAGAGTTGACCAATATCTTTTCCCCTATTACGAAAACGATATAAAAACAAAAAAAATAACCGAAGCTGAAGCCTTTGATTTAATAGGTTCATTTATTATCAAATGCAGTGAAGTCATTTGGTATACACCGGGTGCAACTGCCAAATATTTTGCAGGCTTCATGCCCTTTATCAATATGTGTGTGGGCGGACAAAAGCGTGAAGGCGGTGATGCCACCAATGATTTGACCTATTTAATCATGGATGCTGTTGAAAAAATTCAAATTTATCAACCTTCCCTTGCTTGTCGTGTTCACAATCAATCACCCCAAAAATACTTGGAAAAAATCGTTGATATTTTAAAAACAGGTCTTGGCATGCCGGCCATACATTTTGATGATGCCCATATCAAAATGATGCTTAGCAAGGGTTTTGACTATAAAGATGCCAGAGATTACAGCCTAATGGGTTGTGTAGAACCACAAAAATCAGGCAAAATTCACCAATGGACAGCAGGCGGTTTCACCCAATGGCCAATTTGTATTGAACTTGCCCTAAACAATGGTGTTTTAAAAACCTATGGTGAAAAAGTTTGGCTTGAAACAGGTGAACTTTCTGAATTTGATACCTATGAAAAATTTGAAGCTGCCGTAAAAAAACAGCTTGATTATTTGATTGATATCAATTGCCGTGGCACTGTCAAGGTTCAAGAAGCCTATGCCAAGCACAATCCATCACCCTATATGTCTTTATTTGTTGACGGTTGCATGGAAAATGGCAAGGACGTAACCAATGGTGGGGCTTGCCTCTATTGTGGCCCGGGCAGTATTTTTGCAGGTCTTGCAACTTATGCAGACTCCATGGCAGCCGTGAAAAAACTAGTCTACGAAGAACAAAAATACAGCCTTACAGAGCTAAAACAAGCTTTGGACAATAACTTTGAAAATGCCCCTCAAATACTGAAAGACTGCAAAAATGCACCCAAATATGGCAATGATCTTGATTATGTTGATTATATTGCCAGAGATATAATTGATTATACCGAAGAAAAAATGAACTCCTACAAATCATTGTTTGGGTCAAAACAAATTCACGGCACCCTTTCACAGTCCTTCAACACTCCCCTAGGGGAAATGATTGGAGCCAGCCCTGATGGTCGCCTTGCCTATGCACCCCTATCCGACGGCATGAGCCCAACCCAAGGACTTCCAAACAAGGGAGCAACTGCCATTATTAAATCTGTTTCCAAACTTAATGTTGAATCCATGAGCCTTGGAATGTCCCACAACATGAAAGTTACTCCAAACTTCCTCGATACAAATGAAGGAAAAAGCGCCACAGTTTCAATATTAAAAACTTCTTCAATGCTGGGAAATGCCCAATTACAATACAACTGCGTTGACAATACCACCCTATTAAAAGCCCAAGCAGAACCTGAAAAATATAGAGAACTTATTGTGCGTGTAGCAGGATACTCCGCCTTCTTTGTCGAACTTTGCAAAGAAGTTCAAGACGAAATCATCAGCAGAGCAACCCTGACTTCATAATTTTAACTTTTCTGGGAGAAGAAACTTTTTTGAAAATTTTTAACTTTTCTGGGGGAAGAAACTTTTTTGAAAAAAAGTTTCTTCCCCCAGACCCCCATCTTCAAAAAACTTTAAACTAAGCCCATAAAAACACTTTGTGTTTTTATGGGCTTAGAGCTTTAATGCTATGATATAATTCTAATATAGCAATTTAATGTATTTCTAAATTATTTAATGTTATAATAAAAAGTTACTTTATTTATGATAAAAATTTAAATTTTTAAATTTACCTTTCCCCCTTGTGCTCGCTTGCGTAAGCACTATAAGGGGGGTGTCA
>CAYJGE010000007.1:0-37770 GCA_964369835.1 uncultured Mailhella sp. | reverse complement strand
AACTCGCACTAAAAAAGCAAAAGTGACTTCGTGAAAATTTTCCTTGGTGAACTTAGAACAATAAAAGTTGAATTAAATGATTAATATTTACAATATGTTATAAAATTTATAGCAATTGTAAAAAAAAATTAAATTTTTTGCTTCAAGTGGGTTGATGACGTCATTTTTAATTTTTTATTTTCGTTAACCGATAGATTTAAGTCTTCGATATATCAAAAAAAAACTACAAAGCTGTCATTAATCGATAGATTTAACACTGTGATATACCAAGAAAAAACTACAAGGATGTCATTGCGATAAGGTTCTATTTGCCACAGGAAGTGGCAAGCCCCGCAGGCAAGCGAAGCAATTTTCACGCAAATTGCAAGCTTGAGTGAGTGGGGCTACAGGACGTAGCCCCCGAACGTCATCTGTATTGTTAAGCAATCTCCCCGTTAAAGGCTGTCCCCGTTAAACTATGTTAAACCTAAAAACTATAAAATAATTATTTTAATAATTTAAGTGCGTATTCATTTATTTCTTGGACTGTATAACCATCAATATCTTTTAAAGCAGATGTAAAGGCTTTTGCAGGGTTTAGCAAGGATCCTATGGTTATATTTTGAACTTTATAGCCTGAAATAATTCCGATGCTCATATCAAGTTCTCTCTTGTCGCTTTCTGTGACAAGGGAGTTTTTCATTAGCATAAGGCTTTGTTCAAAGTTATTAACATCTAAGGTCGGTTCATTTTTACAGGCATTAATTGAGATAATCATAAGGCCAAGAACACAAAGTTTTAATAGTTTTTTCATAATATCCTCTTTATTTTTTAGTCTTTATTAAAAAATAAATCAGACTGACTAAAAAATCAATCAAAAAAATAAAATTTTAAACCTTAATTTTTAAACTTGTATATTTAAACAGATTAGACTAAATTATTTCTTGAAAATAAAAAAATCATGAAACTTTTGTATCATTTTATATACAAGGTCTTATCATGAATCTTTCAGAGGATATAAATATGAAAAATTCAAATATTGGAATAGCCAAAGAGGGCTTTCCCATTATTTTCCTTTTGGGTTTAACTTCTCTTGTTTTTGCTCTCATAGGATGTGCTGTTGTCAGTTTGATTTTACTTGTTTTGGTTTGGTTTTCCGCTTATTTTTTTAGAGATCCCAACCGTATTATACCAAGAGAAGAAGGGCTTGTAACCAGTCCTGCCGATGGGAAAATTATTAAAATTACCGAAAGCCAAGACCCTTTCAGTGGTGAAACTCGTCAATGTATTTCAGTATTCATGAATGTATTTAATGTGCATGTCAATCGTTCGCCTGTTGAAGGGATAATCAATGGAATTAAATATTTTGAAGGCACATTTATGAATGCAGCCTATGATAAGGCCAGTGCAGATAATGAAAGATGTGCCTATTCCATTACAGATTTAAATGGTGATAATTTTGTTTTTGTCCAAATTGCGGGCTTAATTGCCAGACGTATTGTTTGTAATGTTGAAGTTGATGATAGTCTAAACAGAGGGGAACGTTTTGGGTTAATTCGATTTGGTTCCAGGGTTGATTTGTATTTGCCTACAAACTATAAACCAAATGTCAGAATTGGCGAAAAAGTAAGTGCCGGGCAAAGTGTTTTAGCAAAGAAAAATCAAGACTAATAAAGAGATTTCAACCAATTTAAATTTAAACAGAGATTTTAAATATGAATGAACGTAAAGTCCATAAGGGTGTATATATCCTACCAAATTTATTTACAACAGCCAGTTTACTGGCTGCATTTATGTGTGTTATTTACAGTTTTAAATCTGATTTTCAAAATGCGGCCCTTGCAATTTTTGTTTCGGCATTTATGGATGGACTTGACGGTAAAGTTGCAAGATTAACCAATACCCAAAGTCAGTTTGGGGTTGAGTTTGACAGCTTGGCCGATGTGGTTGCTTTTGGTATGGCTCCTGCTGTGCTTGCGTGGACATGGCAATTGCAATCCTTTGGCAGACTTGGAATTGGAATTGCCTTTTTATTTGTTGCTTGTGCGGCACTGCGATTGGCAAGATTTAATGTTGATGTTTCCATTACTCCCAAAAACTTTTTCATAGGCTTGCCAACACCTGCCGCAGGTTGCACTTTGGCCGCTTTTGTTTTATTCTATGAATATTTACCAAGTTTTTTTGTGGAAAACCTACCAATTATCATATTAATCATATGTATTTTTATACCATTATTAATGATTAGCAGAGTGCGCTATTTTTCATTTAAAGAATTTGGATTTTTAAAAAAGCATCCTTTTAGAGTTTTGGTTTGTGCAATTTTATTTATGGTGCTTTTATTCAGTAATCCTCATTTTTGGGCATTTACAGGTTTTTGTATGTATTTGGTTGGCGGCATTGTGTATACTTATATTTATTTACCCCATCGCAACAATAAATTAATGAAAAAAATAAAACATTTCAGTGATGAAATTGTTTCAAATGAAGATGTTAAAAGTAATAATAGCGAATTGATTAAACCTGAAAATTCAGAAAATTAATTCTTTTTATAGTGAGGATATTATGGATAATCGTGTTTATATTTTTGATACAACCTTGCGTGACGGAGAGCAAAGCCCCGGCGCAACCATGAATTTACATGAAAAATTACGTCTTGCCGAACAGCTTGAAAACTTGGGAGTTGACTGTATTGAAGCCGGCTTTCCCATTTCCAGCCAGGGCGATTTTGAAGCTGTCAAAGCTATTGCCGAAAAAGTGACAAAATGCCAAGTGGCAGGACTTGCCCGTTGTGTTCCAAAGGATATTTCCAGAACTTGGGAAGCTATAAAAAATGCCGCAAAACCCAGAATACATACTTTTTTAGCCACTTCTCCCATTCACATGGAATATAAATTGCGCAAAAGTCCCGATGAAGTTTTAAAAATGATTGATGAGGGCGTCAAGCTTGCAAGTTCCCTTTGTTCCATTGTGGAATTTTCAGCAGAAGATGCTTCGCGTTCTGATAAGGATTTTTTGGTAAAAGTTGCCACAGTTGCCATCAATGCCGGCGCAAGTGTCATCAATTTGCCCGATACCGTAGGTTATGCCATTCCAAGTGATTATGCAAGCCTCATAAAATATGTCATTGATAATTGTGAAGTTTCCCATAAGGCCATATTTAGTGTGCATTGTCATGATGATTTGGGGCTTGGAGTTGCAAATACCATTGCTGCCATTGGAGCAGGGGCAAGACAAGCTGAAGTAACCTTGGCCGGAATAGGTGAAAGGGCAGGCAATACTTCCCTTGAGGAAGTTGTGATGGCATTAAATGTGCGCAAGGATATTTTTGGTTTGGAAACAAATATCAATACAGAACAAATTTTTCCTTCATGCCGTCTTTTATCCATGATTATAGGGCAACCAATTCCGACCAATAAGGCAATCATAGGCGGAAATGCCTTTGCCCATGAGTCAGGTGTGCATCAAGACGGTATGTTAAAACATAGGGAAACCTATGAAATTATGACACCTCAATCCATTGGACGACTTGGTTCTGACATGGTCATAGGCAAACATTCAGGCCGAAATGCTGTTCGCAATAAGCTTTCTGAATTGGGCTATGGTTCCCTTGATGAAGAAAATTTTGAAACTGTATTTAATGCAATAAAAGCCTTGGCAGACAAGAAAAAAGTTGTGCATGATGAAGATATTGAAGCCCTTATCGTGGGTGAGATCTATCGTATGCCTGACATCTATAAACTTGTGACAATTGCTGTTCAAGGTTCTACCGAAAGCATGCCGGCAACTGCTGCCATTGTTTTGGAAGTAATGGGTGAAATTAAGCGTAAAGCAGGCTTTGGTGTAGGCCCTGTTGATGCTGCTTTTAATGTTATTGCCGAAATCGTAAACAGAGCCCCCGAAGTGGAACGCTATGCTGTCAATGCCATTACAGGCGGAACAGATGCCCAAGGTGAAGTGACCGTTCGTCTGACTGAAAATGGAGTTACAGCCACAGGCAGGGCTTCAGATCCTGATATTATCACCTCCAGCGCAAAGGCCTATGTGGACGCATTAAATCGCCTTTCACGCAAGGAAAGTGATAATCAAGATACTGAAAATAATGAAGAAGATAATTGTGATAATGGTTAACTTATTTTAGAATAAAAAATCAAAATATGATAAAGTTTGTTATCTTGAAAATTAAGCAAATATGATTTGATCAGCATTTTCTGATATTTTTTGATATATCAACTTATTTAATATAAAGCATTAATTTTTATAGGAGAAAAAAATGGCTCATACCCTTGCCCAAAAAATCTTGCAAATGCACACGGACGAAGAAATTCGTGAAGCAGGACAAATTGCCCGCTGTAAAGTTGACTTTGTATTGGCAAATGACATTACAGCCCCTCTTGCTATCAAATCTTTTAATCAAATGGGTGCAAAAACCGTATTTGATAAAGATAAAGTTGCTCTGGTAATGGATCACTTTACCCCTCAAAAAGATATTGATTCAGCAAATCAAGTTAAAGTTGCTCGTGAATTTGCAAATTTACATAAATTAACCCATTATTATGAGGGTGGAGATTGCGGGGTAGAACATGCTCTTTTACCTGAACAAGGTTTGGTCAAACCCGGTGATATTGTAATTGGGGCTGACAGTCATACTTGTACCTATGGTGGTATAGGTGCTTTTGCCACAGGCATGGGCAGTACAGATATTGCAGGAGCCATGGCACTTGGTGAAACATGGTTTAAAGTTCCGCCAACCATTAAAGTTACCTTTGAAGGTACACTTCCCGAACATGTTTGCGGTAAGGACTTGATTTTAAGAACAATTGGCGAAATCGGCGTTGACGGAGCCCTTTATAAAGCTTTGGAGTTTCATGGTTCAACCATTGAAAATCTTTCAGTTGAAGGCAGAATGAGCATGGCAAACATGGCCATTGAAGCAGGCGGAAAAGTTGGCTTATTTGCTTCAGATAGCCTTACAGCCGAATATTGCAAAGCCCATAAAAATCCAAATCCCATGGCTTTGGCCGCTGACCCCAATGCTGTTTATGAAAGAGAATTGCACTTCGATGTGAGCAATATGGAACCCTTGGTCGCTTTCCCCCACCTACCCGAAAATGTCAGACCCATAAGCGAAGCAGGTAATTTACCATTAAACCAAGTTGTTATCGGATCTTGTACCAATGGACGTATTAGTGATATGCGTGAAGCTGCCGCCATATTGAAAGGACGTAAAGTGGCAAAGCATTTACGCTGCATCGTCTTGCCGGCCACTCCAACAATCTGGAAAATGGCTTTACAAGAAGGTCTTATTGAAATCTTCATGGATGCAGGTTGTATTGTCGGACCTGCCAGTTGTGGCCCTTGTCTTGGTGGGCATCTTGGTATCTTGGGTGACGGAGAAAGAGCAATAGCTACCACGAATCGTAATTTTAAAGGTCGCATGGGCAGTTTATTGTCAGAAGTTTATTTATCAAATCCTGCTGTGGCCGCCGCATCTGCTGTGCTTGGTTATATTGGCGGACCAAAATCATTATAATTAGTCGATATTGAAAAAAGTTTTTAAAATATCGACTAACAAAATTTTTGCATTGGCAAAAATTTTTCACGACACAAAGTGAGCAAAAACCACGTTTTTTGCGTCCCATTAGGGCACTCGAAGTAAGTGTGCCTTTTTGAAAAAGTCAAAAAATGACTTTTTCAACATGAACTAATTAGATTATATTAATAAGGATCATAGTATGTTATATAAAGGAAATACCCATAAGGTTGGGGATCATATTGATACAGACGCCATTATTCCGGCTCGTTTTTTAGTAACTACAGATGCTAAAAAATTAGGTGAAAATTGCATGGAAGGTCTTGAGGCCGACTGGATTAAAAGAGTAAGTGACGGCGATTTTATGATTGCAGGTCGTAACTTTGGTTGTGGTTCTTCTCGTGAACATGCTCCTGTTGCCATTGTAGGAGCCGGTATTCCCATTGTTATTGCTCATTCTTTTGCGCGTATCTTTTATCGTAATAGTTTTAATATGGGGCTTTTACTCTTGGAAATCGGTGATGCTGTCAGTTCAATTAAAGATGGTGACAAACTTGAAATTGATACAGATAAAGGCATAATTAAAAATACAAGCAATGGGGACGAAATTCCTTTTCCACCTTTGCCTGCATCCATGCAAGAATTGCTAAACATGGGCGGATTAATTCCTTATGTGCAAAATAAATTGAAATAATAGAATTATATTATTTTCCCCCTTACACTGCGTAAGGGGTTTTTTTTTATATAAACGAAAAAATTCCCCGCTCTATGCGGGGAGTTCTCGTTTATATAAAAAAAACCCCCAACATTTGCATGTCAGGGGCTAAATATCTAAATCAAATCAGAATTAGAATTTATAAACAAAGGAAAGAGCTGAACGGAAGATGTCGTCATCAGCGTCTTTACCTAAAACGTCAGTTATGGATTGATTGTCTCTTTTGCCAAAATCAGCTGTCAACCAACCAAGTTCCAAATGAGCATGGAAGTTTTTGTAGATTTCATAGGTAGAATTGAAGTTTACTTCAACTACGTTATCATCTGTTGTAAGATAACGAAGAGCGTTAACTTCCATATCATTATTTCCATTATACCATACAAAATCTTTTGTAGATTGATCATCATTGGTACCTTCAATGTAGGCAATGCGAGCTGTGTGGCTTAATTTATCAACAAAGGAGAAGTCAGCCCATTCAAGTACAACACCCCAAGTTCCGGCTGGTGTATAATAAGCACGGTATCCATAGTCATCTGTATCCATGGCTTGATCGGCAAACATGATGGTTGTGGCATTAAATCCACCCACTAAAGACATGGGTTGACCGAGGCCAAAACTACTTCCGGAATTATTCGCAACTTCATCTTTATCGTTACCACTGGCATACCAAGCTTTCAAAGCAGGAGTACCATACATGGTTTTATAAGAAGCAGAAGCACCTACATACCAGCCTTGCATGTCTTGGTCTTGTGCCACGCGACTTCCACCATTATAAATATCGTTAATATCAGCATCACTATAGTAGGCATCTAAAGCAAATATGAAAGGATCAAACATGGAAAGTTCAAAACTGGCACCAATCATCCAAGCTGTCATATCATAACTATCACCACTGAGTGCAGCACCATTATTCATTATAGCAGGTAAAGTATTGTAAAGGTTTATACCAAGACCAGCATCGTCACCCTTGGTGGCAAATAATGCCCAAGGAGCAATACGGAAACCATCATAGTTGAAGTCCGCAATCACTGCAAAAGCATCATATTCATTGCTGTGTTCAGAACCATTATGTCCATCACCATTGTCGTGTTGAACTCTTGTCCACATGGCAGCCAAATTGATGTTTTCATTGATAGGAGCTGCTACAGTGATACCTGTTCCACGTCCGTCAAGAACAGGAGATCCAAAAGCAAAGGAAGGAAGAGAAATTGGTTGGAAACCCATACGAACGCTAACGTCTGTTGTTGGAATCATCCAGTCAACATATGCTAAACGAACATTGTAACCACTTTCATTGTTAGCACCGCTTATGGAGTTATCCATTTGGGATCTGCTTGTAGTACCATAGTCTTCAGCACCAACTTGGAAGAGGAAAGTACCGCTTAAGCTTTCGCTGGCAATGTAGTCAAAACCTAAACGTAAACGGAATTGAGGAACAAAGTTATCGTCTTGGTTTGTGAAAGCAGAACCTGATGTGCCCCATGTATATTGATTGATAAATTGTGCGTTTGGTTTGAATTCACCTGCGGAAGCTGAAGAAACTCCTGCAAATGAAGAAACAACAAGACCGGCGGCCAATAATAAAGTTGTAAGTTTTTTCATTTTTATTCTCGTTTTTTTTATGCCCCCAAAATGGGTGGGGCGTTAATCAGAAAAATTTAATATCCTTAGCCAAGTCTGTGTCTGTAAATATTTATAAGCCCTTTTTCGGTAAGCTCAATTTCTTTATAGTATAAATTTTGATACTTGGCAAGCTTTTTTTTTGATTTTGGAAAAAAAATTATATTTTCATGTCAAAAAAACAGCATAAATATTAATAACTATCTTTAAATAATTATTATTTCATATAGTTATAAACCGGTATTATTTCATTTTTTTTTGTATAAAAATTTAAATTATATCTTTTATGTAAACATCAATTCAATCAGACTTACATAAAAAAAAACATATAGTTATTTATTTTTTTTTTGTTTTTTATATTTTTCACCCACTATAAAAGCAAATACTGCAAATACAATTGCAAATATATAAAGAAAAATCCAAACTCCATTCATCTTATTCCCTCCCCAATAATACACTAAGGTATACTGCAATCAATAAAAATATTAATCCAATCGGAGTGCCATACCAAACTCCATTAAATGCACTAACAGCAAAACTTGCCACAGCAAAATTCACACTAAAATCTTTAATTGTAGTCAATAATACTGTATAATTCATATTTTCCTCTGATAGAAAACCTTTTGTATATTTATAAACATATTTTCACAAATATGCAAGCTTTGTTTATGAAAGCAAAGATAAAATCAATCCATTTATAGAACTTCTATTTTTTCTTATCAAAAATTTTATGGGCAAAATAGCAGATAAACATGCTTATAAAAATAACAGGTAAAGTTGTTCCTGTAATAGGATTAAGTTCTTTTAAATATCTATACAAAATAAACCCTACCAACCAGACAATAATATTGATTTGCGAAAACTTTTCTTCAAAAAAATTCTTTTTCAAAATAAAATAATTGGTAATTAATACAGCAATCATAGGCGCAAATACAGAACCTATGAAAAGTAAAAATCCCTCAAATTTTGTGGTTTCGGTAAAAATAGCCAAAAGAATACCAATAATACTGACAATTACAGCTATGGTTTTTTCATTCAGCTTTTTATGAATACTTATTGAACTGACGCCGGCAGAATAGGCATCTAAAAAAGCCGAGGTAACAGTTGAGAAAATAATGATTAATAATCCTGCCAGTCCAAAACCTGCATGCAACATAATTTGCCCGACATCACTTTGAGCCGCATAAAGAGCAATCCCAAGCCCTATCACATACATCCATATGCTGCCAAAAAAGTAGACAATAGCACTGACCTTGGTTGCCAAAATTGGTTTTTGGGCATTTCTGGTATAGTCTGAAATAAGCGGTAGCCAAGAAAGGGGCATGATTGCCGAAAGCTCCACAGCCAAGCCAAAAGAAATTGTTCCACTTCCTGAATAATTGCCATTGCCTGTAAAAATTATAAAACTCAGAAAAACAGTTAATAAAAATAAGAGCGACATGGCAATAATATTGATTTTACTGAAATTTTTCATACCAATAAAAATCCATAAAATGATCAAAGCTCCAATAATCAAAGCCCAAACATTGGGACTACCCAAATCAAATAAAGTTTGAGCGGCAAGCATACCACTACCTATCATGATGGCTGTCCAGCCAATCAATTGAATGATATTTAATGTTGAAAAAACAAGTGAACCATGTTGCCCAAAGGCGATTTTAACTGTTTCCATAGAACTTTTTTGAGTTTTTGCTCCAATCAGTCCCGCAAAGTAAAATAATAAGCAACCAATAATATGCCCTAAAATAATTGCCAAAAAACCCTTGGCAAAACCCAGAGGAGCAAGCCAAGTTCCTGTCATAATTTCAGCCACAGACACAGAAGCTCCAAACCAAATTAATCCATTTGATAAAGTAGACGTTTTTTCCATCCCAATCCCTAATTATTTAAAATTAAAAAACATTCCAATCTGAGCTAAAAAAAAAGACACTCCAAAATATATTAAGGGTGTCTCTCTCACTCCCTACGTTGGAATTACCCACTTCAGGTTCAAGGGTTTATGTTTATAATAAACAATTCTCAGTCCCATATAAGAACTCCCCTGTGAAAATAAATTGTAATTTTATATTTACAATATGAAAATTTATTATGCTTAATTATTTGATATGTCAATTATTTTAAAACCTCTGCATAATTCATTATACAACAGCTTACTATAGTAAATTATGTTGACATCGCTAATGTCAACTTTCAAAAGATACACTTGCTTCGGCACTTAATAGTGCAATAAAATTGCACTTATGCCTACGCAGTGGTCGTCTGCTATCGCAGTCGATATAATAATTTCATCTTAAATCATTATTTAACAAAAAAAGAGGGTGCCCGAAGCACCCTCTCACTAAATTCCTAGGGAATCAAATTATTGCCAAATAATCATTACGTCAACGCGACGATCATATTCATAAGCTGGGAAGTAATCTGTTTCGCCTTTACCTTTAGCAATCATTTGGTCAGCTTTTACGCCTCTGCTTGCAAGGTAATCTCTAACTGCGTTACAACGTCTTTCGGAAAGACCTTGGTTATAAGCGTCTGTGCCTCTGATGTCAGCATGACCTTCGATGTAGAGTTTGAGATCAGGACGAGTTACCATAATAGCAGCAATTTCGTCTAAACGTTTTTGATGTTTTGGTTTAATAGCATGTTTAGCTGTATCGAAAAGAACAATTGTTGTTCCTGTAACCATTTGGCTAGGAATTGTTTTTTCATAAAGAGCTGAAGATACTAAATCATAAGCTGCATCGTCTGAGTAAATGAGGTTAGCACCATCAATAAATTGTGATTTATTGTGAAGAGCTGCAACAGCTTTCAAGTTTTCCATACCCATTGCTGTATCAGCAACAGAAATAACGTGGAGAACCATTTCTGGGTTTGCAGCATAAAGAGCTTGTGCTGCTTGTGCAGGTACTACACCAATGTTTTCCATACCGTCAGAAATAAGGAATACAGCTTTAGGGCCGTTCATTTCTGAAATCATATTGGCAATACCATAGAAGTTTTTCTCAAAATTAGTCATACGGCCATAGATTTTTGCTTTGTTGCCAATATTTTGGATAGCATCATTCATAGCCATTTCATCAAAAGTCATAGGTGCAACTACTGATTCATTTGGTGAGAAAAGAGTAACAGCTGCTTGGTATCCGAGATCAGGCACATTGGAATCAATTTTAGTCATAATTCTTTTTGCCATTTCAATTTTTTGAATACCTGTGCTTTTATGATCCATCATCATTGAACCAGAATTATCTACCAGGAACATAAAACCGTCGACTATTTTGTCGTGAACACCCATTGCTTGACGAGCTTCTGCAACGGATCCTGTTGCCATAACTAAGCCAGCAACGAGCATTAGAACCTTCATAATTTTCATTTGGAACTCCTAAATGTTAAATGTTTAACAGTTTTTGCTACCGATGAAAATATGTTTATAGTCTTTAAAAAAAACAAAAGATTAAAACTCTAAAAAATCTTTATACTTTTTTTACATATTTTCTTATAGAACTAAACCAGCCAATTTTGTGAAAAAGTAAAGTTTTACAGACTATATTTACGTTACAGAACAGACTTTAGACAATATAAATTTATGTCATGAAATTAATATAAACTTTTTTTAAAAAATGTAAAGTTTTTTTTATTTTTTTTAATCATTTTTTTAATTTTTTTTACACAGACAAATAAAATCAAAAAAAAATGATATAAAAACAAATGCATACATTTTTCATGTTTAGAGTTATTTATTTTATATTAAATATATGAGTAAATCGAAAATTTTGTACAGTACAATTTTTTATAAAAATTAAAGTGTATAGGTAGAAACAACTTCTTGGGCAAGTTGCCAAGCTTTATTGATTATATCAAGCTGTTCATTCCTTTCAATAGGTTCTACCTTATCCTTATTTGCCCGCATAATGATAAGTTCAATACTTCCCGGGCGATAATGAAATTCTAAATCTTCACCAAACTCAGTTTTCAGTTTAGTATGTAAATAGCCAAGACTTGGAGTTGGTTGACCTTTCACACAGAAATTTGTCCAAAGCTCTCTGGCCACCTTTTTTATAATAAAGTTTCTCTTGGCAACAGGATCGGTTTTTTCTTCTTGAGATGCCATGCGAACAGTTTGTTGATGATACATAAGACTACGAGATTCAACCAATTGCTTATGATATTCCTTTATCCCCGGGCGAAGTGAATAGGTCGGCATTTTAGACAAGATATTCTTGACTTCTCCGACACTTTTTTCTTTTACATTGTTTAGCATCATAAGCTTACCCACTTCCCAATTATTATGAATTAAAAATTCAAATTAAAATTTCAATTCATTAATCCAAAAAAAATTTAAAAAATATTTTAATTCTTTAATGGCACTTGTTCAAAATAAATCAAACAAGTGCCAATTAATATCATACAGTTTGCCTTAAGCATTTCCGGAAACAATGTTTCCGCTTAAACCGGCAAGTAGTATTTCTGACAAAATGTTGTTGTTATTGGTAGCCGCTGAGGAAGAACCATTGCCTTCACTTCGATATTGAACAGTATTATTATAAATATCTGCTTGATTATCAAAAAGCACAGCAAGACTATTTAATGATTTAATATCATAACTATAATCGGCTTCCATTCCACCAAGCCTATCAATATAGGTAGTCATTTCAGCATGAAATTTTTCAGCTTCTTCAATGGAAGTGATGGTAGTTTTATCAATCAAGTTAGTTAAATTCATGGAACCATCATTGCCAAGCACTTCATTGCCTGCAATATCAGAATTCACCAAATTATAAAAAACTTGATCCATTTGATTACCACCGGCTTGTAAAACAACTGTTCCATCACTATTCATGCCGGCAGTCCCATTTAACAAGGTCATACCATTAAATTCAACACCATTTGCCAAACCAACTGCAATTTCAGCCTGTTGTTTCAAAGACAGTGAGTAAGATTCATATTGTTCAGCCGAAAGCTCAGTTGAACCTGCCATTTCTGATAATAGTTTATACATACCACTCAGTTCATTTTTAATGGCTGTTACCCCACTTTGGGCAACTTCCACCATGGCAGCCGCATCTCTCATGTTTTGTGATGACTGGTTAAATTGACCGGCATCACTTCTCATTCTTGAATCAAAGGCCAAACGAGTAGAATATGGAACACTACGGTCTTCCGTATTGGCTACTGTCATATCATTTAGCATTAATGCTGAAATACGACTGTTCAATACTTGAGTTAATAGATTTGATATATCCATAAATACTCCGGCAAGTTTAATGTTTCAGTTAAAAATTAACCGATAACATTGTTTAATAAGTCAGTTGAACCATTAATGCCTTGAACATATTCATTGGATGCTGTTTCAGTATATGTGCTAACCAAATCATCATTCAAAGCTGTACGATTGGCTAAGATATTATACTGATTACCAAGCGAGCTTTCAAGGTTGATGAGTGCGTCTATACCGCTTGGAACAGGAGTTCCAGCAGTCGGATCACCATCATATGATGAATTAAATGCTGTCACATTGGCAGCTATGTTAGCACTGGTTGAACCTGCCAATGTACCTACTGCAGTCATTAAAGTTTCAACATCTGTATTTTCGCCACCAAAGTCAACTGCAGCACCTAAACCCAAGTCAAGCTCTTTTGCGGTAGCACCGTAAAAAGAATTACCTGCCATTGCAGTGTGTAATGCTGCAGCAGCATCACCAAGATTAGCAATTGTCGCCAAATCAGGTGTTTCAGCATTGGCAGCTGAATATAAATCAGTAAGTACCAATCTAAGTTCTGATGCCATGCCTTGAAGTTCATAAAGCTCGGCACTTTCAGCTTTTAATGTGGGATTAATCGCATTTATTGCTTCAGCTTCTTGATTCAAGTTAACTGATTGTTGACGAGAAGCCGCATTAACAGTTCTGCCTGATTCAGTTTGAAGTTGACCATTCATAATTTTGTTAAGGGTGAGTTCCGCGGAAAGTTCACTACCAAAACCACTAATTGAATTTGACATAAATTCCCCTCCTGAGGTTTTATATAAGTTTATGAAATTATCTTTAATATTTAAAAGATATCCTATTAACTTAAAGATAATATTTAAAATGATTAAGTCAAATATTTTCGACATTAATCTTTTTTTGCCACTTCCATTAAAACATATCGGTAATTAAGGTTTTAATCTTTAGGGCAAAGGATTAATTAATTTTATGGGTTAATATCCAATTAAGGATACATTTATAATCACAAGTTTTATCCGCTATGGCTAAACCTAAAAATATAAGTTCTTTCTGATTATATTTTATAAAAATATTATTTAGTTTTAAAGTTAAAAGCATAGCTAAAATCCCTATTCTTTTATTGCCATCTAAAAATGCATGATTTGAAATAACTGCAAATGCTAGTCTTGCTGACTTTTCCTCAACACTTTTATATAAAATCACATCATCAAATGATGCATTTATACTAGCAATTGCAGAAAATAATAAATCTTTGTCTCTAATCCCATTTAAGCCACCAGTTTTTAAAATAAGTTTATTATGTAATAATATTATTTCATTTACTGATAATAAAATCATTTGGCAAGTTCCATAAATGCTTCTAAGTTGTCATCTATTAATTTATCAGCCATTACATCAATTAGCTTGGCTCTATTATCTTCATAAGTTATAATATTATTATAATCTTCAAAATCCAATACAACATATTTTGGCTTATTATTCTCTGAAATTATAGCAACTTTATCCTCATCAACCAGCCTGGTTATTTTTGAAAAATCTTTATTTATTTCATTAATTGAAATTAAATTATGTAATTCCATATTCATACCCACCCTATTTCACAAATAAAATTGTCTGATAATCGGGAAATGGCCATAAATCATTGGCAACCATGTTTTCCAAATTATCGGCAAAGCCCCTTAGTTTTTGCATGGCAGGCAAGATATTATTTCGGCTATGTTTTGCTTCCGTCAGCTGAATATTATAGGAATTAAGTTGATTTTTATTGGCAATTTCCCTTTCTTTATGGTCAATGGGATCGCTGGCCACTATTTTTTCAAGATCTTCCAAGGCTTGATTAAATAAATTTATTTGTTCGGTTAGCTGATTTAATAATTTTTTATCGGCTTTAATTTCACACTTGGTCAAATTTATCACATTTTTTGCCAATTCACTTTGATAACGCATGGCAGCGGGATAAATTTGAGTTTTTGCCATATTTATTGCCAAATTTGCTTCCGTACGCACGGTTTTGGTATATTGTTCAAGGTAAATATCTTGTCTTGCCCTTAATTCTTCCTTGGTCAAGATATTATAGCGTGTACATAGGTCCACAACTTCGGGATGGGTATAAATGGGCAAGGCATCGGGAGTTTGCGGATAAATGGGCAAATTACGTCTTTTTGCCTCCTCATGCCAAACATTGGAATAACCATCACCATTAAAAATTATTTCACTATGCTCTTCAACAATATAAGCAATAAAATGTTGAACAGCTTCACTAAGATTTGCCGAATTTTTACTTGCCAATTCTCTTTCTAAAAATGTGGCTGCAAAATCAAGGGATTCTGCCAAACTGGAATTTATAACCACAATGGAATCGGCCGGGCTTTGGGAAGAACCCACAGCCCTAAATTCAAAGCGATTACCCACAAAAGCAAAGGGGCTTGTGCGATTTCGATCACCCGGATCAGCCCTAAATTGAGGCAAAGTATCAACCCCAATGTTCATTATCTTTCTTTTGCGTGAAGTTTTAGCTTCGCCAATTCTAAACTGTTCCAAAATATCAAAAAGTTGATCTCCCAAAAATAAAGACATGATGGAAGGTGGCGCTTCATGGGAACCAAGACGAAAATCATTGGAAGCAGAAGCAACCGAAGCCCTTAAAAAGCCGCTATATTTATCAAGTGCTCTGACCACAGAACATAAAAATACCATGAACTTGGCATTTTCATGGGGAGTTTCACCCGGCTCAAAAAGATTGCCAACGTCTTTGTTACCAATGGAATAATTAATATGTTTACCTGAACCATTTAAGCCTTGAAAAGGTTTTTCGTGCAATAAACAGATTAAATTATGGGTACGTGCAACACGGCGTAAAACTGTCATGATTAATTGGTTATGATCCGTTGCCAAATTGGAAGTTTCAAAAATAGGTGCAATTTCATATTGACTGGGAGCCACTTCATTATGTCTTGTTTTAACAGGCACTCCAAGTTTATAAAGCTCTTTTTCCACCTCAACCATATAGGCAAGCACACGATTTGGGATAACACCATAATATTGATCTTCAAATTCTTGTCCTTTTGGCGGACGAGAACCAAAAATTGTCCTGCCTGCAATCATTAAATCAGGTCTTTGCATGGCATAATTGCGATCAATCAAGAAATATTCTTGCTCAATTCCTCCATTGGAAATAATAGGCAATTCGGTTTGAATATCAAATAATTTCAAAACCCTTTGGGCTTGCTTGCTAAGGGCTTGATTTGAACGCAAAAGAGGCGTTTTTTTATCAAGGGCAAGACCTGTCCAAGACAAAAACATGGTTGGAATACAAAGAACAATACCGCCTGCATTTTCCATGATATAAGCGGGACTGGTCACGTCCCACGCCGTATAACCTCTGGCTTCAAAAGTGGATCTTAAACCACCTGAAGGTAAACTTGATCCATCAGCCTCACCTTGAACAAGCATACTGCCACTAAATTCAGCAATGGCTCCACCATTGTCATCGGGCGATAAAAAACCATCATGTTTTTCGGCACTATTACCTGTTAATGGGTAAAACACATGGGTATAATGGGAAGCTCCCTTTGATAATGCCCAATCTTTTATGGCACTTGCAACAATATCAGCAATATCGGGGTCTAAACCTTCCCCTTTTTCTATTGTCTGTCTTAATGATTTATAAACCGCTCTCGGTAAATGCTGTCGCATTGCCTTATCGTCAAAAACATTTTCACCAAAATAGCTCATGGGTAGTTCACAATTTTCTGTGGCGGTCATAAATTCTCCTTAAAAATTTAATATAACGCATTGATTTATTATATGAAACCTCTGCACAATTCATTGTGCAAAGGTTTCATGGAGTGTTTACATCGTAAACACGACTAAAAATCAAGAATAGACAAAACTACGCTTTTGTCGTTAAATGATTGATTTTTGTGCCTTTTACCTCTGTATAAAAATTTATCTAAAAATAAAAAATTTCATTCTAAAAACAGATTTTTATTAAAAATTAATAATTGTGCAGAGGTCTCTATATATGATTTATTATTTCTTCTTGCATTTTCTTCATTTGTGCCATGTCGCCATAGCTTCCTTGATTCCATGGAATTAACCCATCATCATTCTTTCTGGGAATAATATGCCAATGGACATGAAAAACTGTCTGTCCTGCAGAAGCAAAATTGTTTTGAACAACATTAAATCCATCGGAATCAGTTGCTTGCATTATGGCAGGAGCAATTTTTTGAATTATTTTAAATAAATTCTCTGCATAACTTGCTTCTATTTCCAATACATTTTTTACATGTATTTTTGGAATTACCAAACTATGCCCTTTTGCAGAGGGAGCTATATCTAAAAAAGCTATAAATTCATTATCTTCATAGATTTTTGCACACGGAATTTTCCCCTCAATAATTTTACAAAAAATACAGTCTTGATCTTGCATGCTTACCCCTTTATATTCGTAAAATAACAGCTTATTTTTTACTTTTACACATCATCTTCTTTGGAATAAAAACTATAACAATTTTTGCCTAACTTCTTTGATTGATAAAGAGCCACATCGGCATTTTTATACAACTCTTCGTAACTTAAACCATCTTGTGGATATAAAGCAATGCCAACACTTCCCGAAACTTCAATATGGGCATAATCTTCATCGCCAATACTTCCGAAGGATCTTACAATGGCCTCGGCTTTGGATTTTATAATCCCCAAATTATCAAGATTTTTGACAAAAACAATAAACTCATCACCACCGATACGCCCTATAATATCTCCGTCTCTAAAACAAGAATGAAGGTTTTTACCGATTTCTTTTAATATGAGGTCACCAATTTGATGTCCCATTCTATCATTCAAACCTTTAAAATCGTCAATATCCATGATAAATAAAACATGAGAAAGTTTTCTATAATCATAAATAATTGATTTAATAAATTTTTCCGTAGTAATTTTATTATAGGTATTTGTAAGTAAATCTGTTTGAGAAAGCATTTTTAAAGATTTTTGCTCATCAATATCATAGGTTTTACCAATAGAAAACATAGGCTTACCATCATTATCATAAATGTTTTTATAAACAATTTTAAAGTAGCGATTACTTCCGTCAGGTAAATTAAACCTCACTTCCGTCGGCCTGTTCAACCCTTTTCTAAAGGCTTGATCCATTGCTAAAAAAGTATCGACATCATCCTTATAGACCATGTTTCTATCAATTATACTTTCCGGGAAAGGATGTCTTTCTGTGGGTAAATCTAAAATTTCACGCCCTTTGCCAAAAAATTGGATATGAGCCGTTCTATTATCATAAACCCAAAACCATTCGGCGGTAAGTTCTGCAATTGTAGTTATTAAAATCTTATCCGAGACCTGATTAAAATAAAATCCTTCTGAGATTTCACTTTGTTCATGCCCTGCAAGTTGGGGGCGTAAATCTCTGGTAAAGCCTGCCACCAAATTATTGCCATCTCTTCCCATTGAATCCAGTCTATATAAAATTATTTCACATGGAATTTCTTCACCATTTAATTTACAATGTAGCCAATAAAATTTAGCAAAACCTTTTTCTTGTGCTTCCTTAATATATTTGGAAGCAAATTCTATGGAATTTGTTCCATCAGGTTGTTTTTCCGGGGAAAGTTTAAAAAAGTTAGTAAGATATTGTTCTTTTGAGTCCAAATCAAATAATATTTTAGAAAAATTATTACAAGCTACATTTTCATAGTTTTGATTCCACAAATTCAAACCCAAAGGCATGGTTTCAAGTATGGCTTCCATTTCACGATATCTTAAATTATAATCAATTTTGGCTTCAAGCTTTGGTACAGATTCTGAAAATGAACGCATATCCTTTGTAAAACCAATAACTATATAATCCCCATATTCATCTTTAATATTTAATTTTTTAAGAATAACTTCACAGGGAATTTTTTCCCCATTTAATTTACAATGAAGCCATTTAAATTTTATATAACCATTATTACGCGCTTCATTAACATAATACTGCGACAATTCCTTTGAATTTAGACCATTGGGTTGCTTTTCAGGTGAAAGACTATAAAACTTTTCAGTATATTCTTTTTTTGAATCAAGTTCAAAAAGCTCAACCAAGTACTGATTGCAAGCAACAGTATTTCTTGTATGATTCCAAATATTTAATCCAATAGGTAGATTATCGTAAATTTCTAAAGAATCATTTATCTTAATTTCACAACCCGCAAGATTTTCTTCATTATCTTTATTTTCAGATTCAATTTTACCTTGATCATTTTCATAAATTTCTAAAAATGTATCAATAGGCATGGGGCGATAAAAATAATAACCTTGACCATATAAGCACCCAAAATCTTCCAACATTTCTTTTTGTTCTTTTGTTTCGATGCCTTCTGCCACACAGATAGAAATGCCAAGTTCCATAATTGTTTTAATTATATTGCGTAAAACAATTCTATTTTGAGAACTGGAGGTTAAATTTTCAACCAAGCCTCTGTCAATTTTCACTTCTGAAAATTCGCTCACGGTTAACATCAATAAATTTGATTGTTTTGCACCAAAATCATCAAGAGAAACAGAAAAACCGGCATTTTTAATATCTCGTATCTTTCTTTTAAAGAAATCATAATTCATCTTTTCAATGCTTTCGGTAAGTTCTATCTTTATATAACAATGGGGAACATTATATTTATTACAGGTTTTAACAATTTCCTCAACCAAATCAGAAGCAATAAAAGTGACCCGTGAAAAATTGACGGCAATGGGGAAAGCTTTGTCTTCTGCAATCAGTTGTTCAAGTAAAATACAAACCTGTTCAAGAACAAAAAAGTCCACATGTCTGATTGTTCCTTCATTTTCATAAACAGAAACAAAACGATCGGGAAAAATAACATATCCTGTACTGTTTTTCTTTCTGACCAAGGCTTCGGCACCAACGATTTTACCGGTTTTCAATTCAACTTTTGGTTGCAAATAAATGGAAAAAATCCCTTGTTTAATTTCATTTAATAAAATTTCCACGGGGTTTGAACGCATTTGAACCTTGCCATCTGATTTTCCCTTGTAAAATTTTTGTTTTTCGGCAAGCATAATATCAAAAGCATGACTAAGCCCTTGATGAATATCAATTTTTTTATTTTGCCATACTCCGCCCACAGCATAGGACAATTCATTATAATTACTTTCTTCTTGCCTTAAGGATGTTACCAAATCATTAAAATCATTTTCTGAAATATTAGAGCATAAGGCAATAAATTCATCACCTGACAGCCTATAAAGCTCACCTCTGATATGAGAGGAAAGAATTTTGGCAATCTTCTTTAAAATTTCATCTCCATATCTTTCACCATATAGTTCATTGGTATTTTTTAATCCGTTCACAGTCACATGAATAAAACCAAGTGACCGTATTGCTTTGACATCCATTTCTTCCAGTCTGGCTATATATTTATTTCTGTTATAAAGGCCGGTAAGAATGTCACGATAGGAAAGATGCTCCAGTTCTTTGACAATTTGTTCTTTTTTAAATGCTGAAACCAAAAAAATAGAAACAGAATGAAGTAAACTTAAATCATTCAACATACGTTTAGGGTTATCAACCCCAATAAAATATTTTAATTCTTTATCCTTAAATAAGGGAACCAAAAGCAAAGATTTACGCTGAGTTTCATGCAATAGTTTGTATAGTTTTGTGTTTTGATTTAAATCAAAATCAATGTTTTTGATTAAAACTTCACCATACTCATTAAATCCCTCCAGTAAAACATTAACATCGTTGAATTTTAATTCAGGAATATGTTTTATGGTAGATAATTCAGGTAATTCACACCATTCATAAGTATTTTTAACAGTTTGTGATACATGATCCACTTCAAAAATATAGGAACGATCTGACAAGTAAAAATAACCGACAAGTGATAATAATTTATTAATTGCATCACCTAATTCTTCATCTTCCACAAGAGAACGAATACATTTTACCAAAGTTTCTTCAAGTAATAGTTTCCCTGCCAAAATCCCATATTCTTCTTCATGAAGAGCAGCATCATAGGCAAAAGTCAGCCTCAATTTTCTTGAGCCAACAGTTATAATGGTGTCAATAGCAGTGTAAAATTTTCTATTAATTTCACTTTGCATAATACGTTGAACTTGCCTGCCTGAAGACAAAATACTATTATTGCAAGTAGCACAAGGAATATCTTTACCGGAAAAAAATTTATGACATTTAGTTCCTATAAAAGACTCTTCAAGAGAATAACCGAAATTCTTTTTTGATGTTTCATTTATGTAAAGAATTTCAAAAGTTTCCACGTCTGCAATATAGCACATAACATCTTGATTGTCCATAGCAATTGCAGCAAGTTCTTCATATTTCATAATTTACAACTCCTCAAAGAGTATATTTCTATAATCAATAAAAAAATTCACTTATTTTTTATAGAAACGCTGATTTAGTCTGAATTCTAAGTTTTCAAAAAAATTATACAAGAGCTTCCGTAGAAAATAGACATAAAATGACTATTTTGCATGCCAAAATGAAAGCAAAAACACATTTTTGCGCCTTCCGGATTTCCCCATACTTCCAAATGTTTCCACACATTACATGGGAACAAGTAAAAGCTGTGATCCTTCCTGATTAATTCCTTATAAATAAAGAAAAACAATTGTTCTAAGAAAATGTACTCTTATTAAGCATAATACTATGAAAATAAACTTTAATTATGGCCAATTTTATAAATTCTATCTATTCATTTTAACAAAACTTAGTTTAGACTATAGACCCAAAATATTCAATTAAACTCTTTAAATAAATACACGTTCAAAATTATTTAGTCGATACTGAAAAACAGAACAACTTTTTATTAATAAAGCAAAAAACAACAAAAATAAAGTAAAAAATTTGTGAGTAAACAGTGAACTCACGTGATTCCGGATTGAGGGGGAAAACCACGTTTTTTTGAACCAACCAAAAACGCCTGCTGCATTTTTTACCAATTTTTTAAAAAATAACATATTTTTAAATTAATTGCAAATATGAAAATAACTTTAAAAAAAATTAGAAAACACTAATTAAATCAGTAAAAATCATATTTACTCATTTAATCAGCATTTTCTAAAAATATAAAAGTTTATTACCTTTAAAATATGCTAATATTTTTTTATCAACAAGTTCTTATAGTTAAGAGCCTGATGCTTCAGCTCCTGATAAATCCATTTTTGATAACTCTACCTTTGGAGCCTCTTCTTTTAAAGCAAATCTCTCAATCTGATTTAACACAAAATAAAAGTAAAAACAATTAAAAATAAGAGCAATGGTTCTGTCGCCAACCAACATAAGTTTATTTTTTATTGGGGGGACATTATTTTTTTCAAGAAGCATTTCCAAAGTCCATTTACTGACTGCTGAAAAAACTAAAAAATATAATGTAGCAAAAATTAACACGATAACCATAATACTGATAACTTTAGACCCTGACCCAAATAAAGAGGCTGCCTCTGATGCTATGGCATCATTTGCCAAACCAAAAAATAAAAGAGGAAGTAAAAAATAAAACAGGAACATGGCCATATAAAGATAAAAGAGTGGAATATTAGTCACTTCATCTTTAATTCCATACTTTTTATTGGCAGTTTCAAAAAACCTTAAACCCCAATAAAAACCATAAACTCCACCTGTTATAATAGTTAATCCAATAAAGGAAAAAATAGATTGCTCTACATAAAAATCTTCTTTAAATTGCTTATAATCCATAAATCCTCCACCTCAAAAGTTAATTGTTAAATTTTCATCAAAAAATTGCAATTATAATATAATTTAGATCTTAATTTAATGTTATTTCATAAGTATTGTCAAGATAAAATTTTATAAGGCATGGGTTAACTTACGCCATTCCGATTTGCGATGAAGTTGACTCTAAAGTTAATAAAAAAATAAAGTATAGTCATTAATAATTTGAATTATATAAGAATTTTTTCTAAAATTTGTTTGGCATTTTCTAAAATATCCGTCGGTGATAAGCTAGCATCAAGAATTTTTATTCTTTGCGGTTCAAAACTTGCCAATTCTAAAAAACCTTGACGTATTTTATTATGAAAATGAAGCTGTTCTGCTTCAAACCTTCCTTCACTTTCAGTTAGGTTTTCAAGGATATTTCTGCTTTTAGCTCTAAATAAACCAATTTCAGGGTTTAAATCCAGTAAAAAGGTTAAATTTGGTAAAAGATTATTTGTCGCATGCATATTAAGCATTTTTAAAGTATTTAAATCAAGACCGCGTCCATAACCTTGATAGGCATAGGTACTGTCAATATAACGGTCACAAATAATAATACGTCCTTGGTCTAAATAGGGTTTTATTATATCATTAACATGCTGAGCCCTATCGGCCAAAAAAAGATAAAGCTCGGCATTGGAACAAATTTTAGTGTTTTGGTTAAGAATAATTTTTCTGAGTTCTTGCCCAAGCTTACTTCCGCCCGGCTCTCTGGTCACAATGATTTCTGTGCCAAGCTCTTGATAATGCTTTTGTAAATTTTGAATTAATGTTGACTTGCCTGACCCCTCAATTCCTTCAACGGTTATGAACATTTTTAACCCTGTCTAAATCTTAAATTGTTATTGGCAAATTTTAAAAAATATTAATTAAATCAATAATTTTCTAAATAAGAGAGCCCTGTTGGTCATCTTTTTCAACTTTTTTATTTAGCTTTTCACTTTTCATGGGAGTTTTTGGCATTTGACATAAATTTCTGCCAAGAAGATTAACCCAAGGTGTCCAAGTGATTTCAGGTAGCACTTGTGCCAAGCCATCACTGTTATTTTTTGTTTTTTGAGCAGGCAATTCACTTAATAATTCTCGCATCTGTGCAAGTTTTGCGTCCATATTGTCTGCATAATGCAAAACAAAGGCTTCTGCTGTCATGGGAACCTTGGGGGCTCCATATTCCAATTCACCATGATGACTTAAAATTAAATGTTCAAAATGTATTGCCAAATCCTTATCCACCTTGGCTTTATCCAAGAAAGGTTTTAACATTAAAATCCCTTGAATAATATGTCCGAGCAATTTTCCTTCATTGGTATAATCACATGTTATGCCTGAGGATAATTCTTCTATTTTTCCAATATCATGAAAAATAGCCGCCACAAGTAATAATTCCTTATCAAGTTCAAAATAATGTTCAGAAATTTTTATACATAATTTTGCAACAGACAAAGTATGCTCTAAAAGCCCACCAATATAAGCATGATGTACAGATTTTGCTGCTGAAGCCATAAGCAGTTTTTCTCTGATAGTAGCGTCATTTAATACTGATTTTACAAAAGTTTTCCATGGAGCATAAGTTAATTCCTTGAAAACAAGTTCTTCCAATTGTGATAATAAAATACTTGGCTTTACCGCAGAGCTTTGCAAAAAATCGGCATAATTTAAATTTTCTGAATCGTTTACAAATCTCAAAGCTTCAATTGATAATTGTTTTTGTTCACGAAATAGTGAAACCTTGCCCTTAACTTCAACAAAATCACCTGTTTTTATTTCATTGAATTTTTGACTGAGTGGGCTCCATATTTTTGCTTCCAAGGTGCCTGTTGCGTCCTTTAATTCCAAACGCCAATAAAGACCATTTTTGCTTTCGGCAAGAGCAACAGCCCCCACTAAAAAAATGGAACAGATATTTTCACCTATATTTATATCTTTAATACATATTCTTGACATGATTTATTATTTTTATCTAAACATATCTTCATAAATATTTATAACAAATTGAATCATATGAATAATGATTATTTTTATTTATAAAGTATGCTATTTAGCTTATGATAGTTTTATTAACATTTCTTCCAATATTTCACTGGCAGCCTGTAATTTATCATTGCATTTTCCGGGCTTTGGAACTTCCCCGTTTAATAGTTCCAAACAATTATTGGAACCAAGTTTAGCTATGAATTTTTCATTTAATTCTCGAATCTTAGCATAGGTATCCGGCTTTGTTTTGGAGTTTTCAATAATACCGTCACTGTTCAGGTAGCTTAAAATCAAAAATGCTCCGGATAAAGCCCCGCAAATTCCTTGCATTCTACCTATTCCACCCCCAAGACATTCAGTAATTTTTATCCAATCGATTGGATTAATATTGGTTAAGTCTGCAAAAGAAAACACTATTGCCTGAGCACAGTTTAAACCTTTATCACTATTTTGTTTTACCATTTCAAATCTATTCATATATCAAGACCTCTTGATTATTATTTTTATTAAAATTATTTAATATATTTTTACAAAATTTTCAAGTATTAACAAATAGTTACTATATTTTCAATATCAACTGATTATGCTGTCAAAAGTAATTTCAACAACAGCCCCACCATCATCATGGTTATATAGCCTTAACTCTCCATTATGAGAAATTATAATATTTTTAGTTATGGCAAGTCCAAGCCCTGTGCCTGTCTCTTTGGTTGTAAAAAAAGGATCAAGTACCTTTTCAAAATCACTTGGAAAACCGCAGCCATTATCAATAAATCTCAAAGTAATTTTGCCATTTCTATTCATAAAACCAACGACATTAAATGTCCATGGCTCAACTTTATCTTGCTCCAACATGGCCTGTTCGGCATTGATAAATATATTATAAAATGCTCTGTAAAGGGCATCTTCATCACCATAGAAGGGCAGTTCTTCAGGTAAATGCAGTTCAATCGAAATGCCTCTTTTTTCAAAACTTTGTCCTAAAAATGCCCATACTTTATTAATAATAGCAGTCAAATCCAAACCATCATTACCGGGATTTCTCGGTCTGGCATAATCTAAAAAGTCATTGACAGTCAAACTAAGTCTGGAAGTTTCATCAAAAATAGCTTGAATTAACTTCTTTTCTGAAATGTTAATTTCTCTGCTAAGCAAAAATTCAGAGCTTGATTTAATTATTCCCAGTGGATTTCTGACCTCATGAGCAATGGAAGCCACCATTCTACCCATGCTGGCCAATTTTTCATTTTGAGCCAACTCCTTTTCCAGTCTCTTATTTTGACTGATTCGCTCTCTGATAATTCTTTCTGCTGTACGAACAATTAATAAAATAATTACAAACAGTGTTGTTACCGAAAAAATAAAACCTAAAAAAACACTCCATTGTAGGCGTACTGCCCTTTCATAAAAACTTGTAATGTCATGGTTTATTTCTAAAACACCTAAAATAGTTTTCTCACCTTCTTTTTCCAAGCGTTGCAAATCAAAGGGGCCGACATCATAATCAATGGTTAGTGGGTAAAATATTTTCAAAATAAAGCTTTCAGGCGGTAAGTTAGGGGTGAATAAAGCTTGTATATAGGATATTTCAGAATCAATTTCAAAAATATACTGATCATTTTGAAATACAAACTTAACTCCTTCTCCTGTTAAATCAATTCGTTGAACTTCTTCAACATCATTTGAATAAGACACAAGTTCGGCTGAATCAAAAATTCGTATTTTTTGCACAGGCAAACCATGCAAAATTGATGAAATAATTTCATCAAGCAATTTATATTGATCGGGATCTGAAAGGGATACTTTTCCGGAAGCATAGGCAACAGGCAAAGAGAACCGTCTAAATATTTGTTTATTAAGGTTTTCTGCCAATAAAAGTGTATATGATTCCTGACTTTCGATAAAACTGTCTCTATTTTCAGTTCCGACAAAGAATGATAAAAACTGACTAAAAATCACAATTAAAATGAAAAATATCCATGATAAAAACCTAGCCAAGCCCAAACTTGTCGATAATTTAATAAATTTAATAACAAGTTTTCGCCAAGTATAACTTAACCGCTCAAAAAATAAAGAAAACTTTGATTTTTTTTTAGTTTTATTATTTTTTTGAGAAATTCTTATTAAATTTTCATGGGATCTAAATTTACTTGTCGAATTGGGATTTTTTTCCAATTCCAATTTATCTAAACTCAAAGTGAAACCTTTATTTTATAAATTTAATATTTTTGGCATGTTTTGATTTTATATATTAAATAAATATATAAATCAAAATAGTTATTCTATTAATTAAAAAACGTTTTTTATGGAAAGGGGGAAGCAGTTACGTTTGAGGGGAAAAACCACGTCATTCCAATTCTTATATTAAAAGATATTCTTATCATAATTGATTGGTGAAAAGTTCTTGTTTTTGCCATTTTTTCAAACAAAGTTTGAAAAAATCATTGGGGTTTGCAAAGGGAGTCACTCCCTTTGCTGGGGGGTTGGGGGCAAAGCCCCCAAATTGGAATAATGTGGGGGAAAAACTCACCCGGTTTATATTGAACAAAGTGAGACTAAGCGTCATGGATTAGTTCAAAAAACGTTGTTTTCCCCCTCAATCCGAAATCACATAAATTGACATATCTTAGAGGTACAAAATATGAAAATGTCAATTTCTAAATTAAATCTTCCAAAATATCTGCAATTTCCTGCTCTAAAACTTTTTTATCTCCTATTTTGGAAGCATGTTTTGTTAAAATATAATTTAACCTTCGTTCAACAAGCTTACGATTGGGATAATAAACCAAAGCAATTTTAAATTGTGAATAAGCAAGTGGATAATTTTCTTGAACTTCATAAATTTCGCCTAATAAATAGCTGATTTGCCCAAGAATTTGCCCATTAACCTCCTTATTTTCCAAAGTCTTTTCTAAAATACTTTGGGCGCTGTCCAAATTACCCTGATAAAAATCTCCATTGGCTTTATAATATTGTATTTCAGCCATTGTCTTAACATCTTTTGTTTTTTCTAAAACCAAATCAAATACTTTATTGGCTTCCAAAAAATTTTGACCATGTTGATAATCAAGCCCAATTTGGATTAAATTTTTAATGCTTTGTACAGAATTCATTTTTCCGATTTTTTGTTCTAATACCAAAAGGTTTATTCTGGCTTTTGCCAATTCCTCATGATTCTGATTTGCCAAATGAATTTGAATTATTTTTTCATATAATTTAATCTTTACCTCAGCGCCAAATTCATTATCTTCAATCAATAACTCTAAAAGTTCGGAAGCTTCCATAACTTGCCCATCAGAAATAAGAGCATTTATCAGTAAAAGCCAAGCTTCACTCTTTTGCTTGGCAGTTATATCTTCATGCTTATCTAAAAGTTCTTGAATTTTTTCAATACACTCAGACCAGTTTTTTTCTTCTGCCAAAACATAAGCTTTTTCAAGTTCACGTTCAAACACACTTTTTTCAACTTGGCAAGCTGTAAAAGTAAATAAAGCTAAAAGCAATGAAAATGACATTAAAATATTTTTTTTCAATAAAAAACCCCATAAATTTATCTGGATTCTATGCCCTCGACAGGTTCAGTCAATAAAAAATCACCTTTTTCAATCCAAGTTTTAAGTTCATTGGCTATTTCCAAAGATAAAACATGGGAAGTTAATGGGTGAGAACTTATTTTTTTGCCATCAATTTCTATTTCACCGCTTCTTAGTTTTGCATAGGATACATGCCCCAAAACATCGGGTCTACAGTTTTGATAATCCTCAGAATAATCTTTAATCGGAATAGGAATATCTTCATCGCAAATACCTGTATAAAAAGCCATTTCTTCATTTAAAATCGGTATAGGAATACCAACACCAATACTCAATGTTACACCATAACCATAAAATGAATTACCCCTTACATATCTTGGACTCATCTTTTTAAGGTCACCTTTTAACATTAATGTGCCTGATGGTGATAGGGGAATACCTTTTTCTGTTCTTTTAGGCTCAACCACATGTTGAGTACCGGCTCCAATCACATAACCTGTGCCACCACCAAGGAAAATTCTGGTACCAAGACCTATTGTTTTAAAATAGGGGTCATTAAATAGGGGAGATAGTTCACCGGCTGTTGCATAATTGCAATTTTGCAAATTTGGTTTTAATGGCCCCATATAGGTATATTTGATGGTATCGGATTTATTTACAGCCGCATTATAGTTTTGATAACAATTTCTTGGGTTTAGCAATTGGGCAAATTTTAAATCAGCCAAACTTACTTCCCTTTCAAAACTTTCACGAGGATAGCAATCGGTAACATAGGAAGTACAGCGTAAATTCACCTTTTTACCTGCAACCAAATCTTCAATAACATGGGCACCTCCATAACGAAATTCACCGGGATAAACCTTATTGAGAGGGTCTCCCTCCATCATCTCAGTTGCACCTAAATAAGCGTCAACAGCGGCAATTCCCCCGTAACAGGGAACATCATTCAACCAAACCTTAGAGGCTCTTAATGCCGGGGCTTGCATTTGCCCCGTATTAAATAAAAGTCCTGATGAACACATGGGTGAAAAGGTGCCTGTGGTCACCACATCAATTTCTTCGGCTGCTTTTTTTGTACCCATTTTTTGAACAGCCAGAGTCATTTCATTGGCAGTTAAAACAACTGCCTTGCCTTGTTTTATTTTTTCATTTATTTGTTCAATAGTTTTCATTTATGCTCCATTATATTATTCTGATGATCTCATTTCATTCTATTCGCTTACAGATTTTCCAACCCTTAATTTTCGATGAACATTACTTCTTTCCAATCCAATCATTTCAGATAGTTTTGTTATATTCCCACCTACTTCTTCCAGTTTATGCCGTAAATAATAGTACTCAAAGGCTTGTTTTGCATTTTTATAATCCAAAGTTAATGCTTGTTCTAAAAATTCGGAATTTGTTTGAGAAGAATTTAAGGAATAATTATTTGATGATGTTCCAAGCTCTTCCAAATGCTCAAAATTTTCCAACATTTCATGGGGTAAAATATGATAATCAACTATTTCATTACTATACAGTATGGTTAATCTTTCCAAAACATGAAGTAATTCTCGCACATTTCCCGGCCAATGCCAATTTTCAAAAATTTTTAATGCAGCATTGGTAAATTTTGGCACAGGCATTTTATATTTTCTCTGCACTTGGTCAGATAAAGCCTCAATCAAGGCAGGAATATCTTCCTTTCTATCCCTTAAGGGCGGAACATGAATTGGAAAAACTTTTAAACGATAGTATAAATCCTGTCTGAATTCTCCATTTATAATGGCTTGTTCCAAATTTTTATTGGTTGCCGCAATCACTCTGACATTTACATGAATTGTCTTTGTTCCGCCAACTCTTTCAAAACATTGTTCTTGTAAAATTCGTAAAATCTTAGCCTGAGTTTTCAAGCTCATATCGGCAATTTCATCTAAAAATAAAGTTCCGTTATGGGCCAATTCAAACTTGCCTACTTTTGTTTTTTCAGCTCCCGTGAAAGCACCTTTTTCATGTCCAAAAAGTTCACTTTCAATCAATTCTTCAGGGATTGCCGCACAGTTTACAGCCACAAATAAAGAGTTTTTTTGTTGACTGTTCAAATGCAAGGTCTTGGCTGTCAACTCTTTTCCTGTTCCGTTTTCTCCTGTAATCAATACCCATGCGTTGGTTGGAGCAACCTTTCCAAGTTCATCTACAAATTTTTGCATTATGGGGGAATTGGCAACCATTTGAGAACTGTAGTCTGCCGATGCAGCCTGCCTAAGCAAAGAGTTTTCTTGCCTAAGGTTTTGAATTTCCAAGGCATGTTTAACTAAAACAAGAATTTTCTCTAAACTTAATGGCTTTTCAATAAAATCATAGGCGCCAAGCCGAAGTGCCTGCACAGCCGTTTCTATTGTTCCATGCCCGGAGATGATAATAACCAAAATATCCGGATACAATTCCTTAAACTTTTGCAAAGTTTCCAAGCCGTCAATTCCGGTTAGCCAAACATCCAGAAATATTAAATCAGGACAGGTGTTTTTAACAAAATCAAGAGCTTCTTCTCCACTGGCGGCTTCAGAGACTTTATAGTTTTCGTCCTCCAAAATTCCACGCAAAGAAAAGCGTATTCCATCTTCATCATCAACTATCAATATATGAGCAGACATTTTTTTCCTAAATTAATATGACTGAGAAAATAACAATTAAATCAGTGATTTCATAAATCTAAAGTCAAATTTGTTTTGGAAAGAAAACATAATAAAATGATTACATTCCCAAATAAGCCTTTCTGACATCATCGTTTTTCAAAAGACTTTCCGCACTATCTTCCATACTTATCCGACAATTTTCCATGACATAGGCTCTGTGGGCGATTTTTAAGGCCTGATTGGCATTTTGCTCTACCAAAAAAACCGTTGTTCCATCAGCATTGATTTTTTGAATAATATTAAATATTTGCTGAATGATTATAGGCGCTAAGCCAAGAGATGGTTCATCAAGTAAAAGAAGTTTTGGTCTTGCCATCAAAGCCCTTGAAATGGCAAGCATTTGTTGCTCACCTCCCGATAAAGTTCCCCCTGCCTGTTTATGCCTTTGGGCTAAAATCGGAAAAAGTGAAAACATGTATTCAATATCACGTTTGATTTCTTCCTTATCATTACGCAAAAAAGCGCCCAAATCCAAATTTTCCATAACAGTCAGCTCAGGAAAAATCAATCTGCCCTCGGGAACTTGGCTTATTCCAAGCTTAACAATTTCATTGGGTTTTAATGTGTGAATTGGTTGCCCATTATATGTAATACTACCTTGACTTGGAACAATTCCGCCACATATGGTCATCAAAGTGGTACTTTTTCCTGCTCCGTTTGCTCCGATTAAACTAACAATTTCACCTTGATTAACAACTAAATTAACATCACGCAAAGCAGGAATACTGCCATAAAAGGTATAAATATTTTTAAGCTCAAGCATGGTCGGATTCTCCTAAATAGGCACGAATTACTTGTGGATTATTTCTAATTTCTTCGGGACTGCCTGTTGCAATACGTGAGCCATATTCCATAACATAAATCCTATCCGATAAGGACATAACCATATTCATATCATGTTCGATTAATAAAATGGACAGATTAAAATTATCCCTAAGTCTGATAACCAGTTTTTTTAATTCTATTGTTTCTTGTGGATTCATGCCGGCGGCAGGTTCATCGAGAAAAAGCAAAAAAGGATCAGTGGCAAGGGCTCTGGCAATCTCAAGCCTTCTTTTTGCCCCATAGGGTAAATTTCTTGCTTCTTCTTTCCAAAATTCAGCCAAATCAAGTTCTTCCAAAAGCGCATAGGCTCTGTCCACCGTTTCTTGCTCCTCTGCCATACTGCCTTTATCTCTAAAAATTGCCCCCAAAATACCTGATTTTGTTCGGCAATGTCTGCCAACCATCACGTTTTCAAGCACGGTCATGGTTTCAAACAATCTTATATTTTGAAAGGTTCTGGCCAGCCCAAAGGAAGTTATTTGATGTGGATTGACACCATTTAATTTTTTATTGTTTTCACCGCTTCTACCTGCCCAGACTTCACCCTCTGTGGGTAAATAAATACCTGTTACGCAGTTAAAAAAAGTAGTTTTTCCTGCTCCGTTTGGCCCAATTAAAGCAACGATTTCTCCGCAGTTAATAAACATATCTACATCATTTAATGCCCTTAAACCACCAAAATTTTTTGATAAGGACCTTACTTCAAGGACGGTATCTGTAAGTTGTATACTCATTTCAATTTGCCTCATTGTCCTTAGCTTTAAAAAGCTTGCTTGGATAATATTTTCTTTTGGCAGACGGCACAACACCTTGAGGTCTAAAAATCATCATAAGCACCATGATCATACCAAAAATCAACATTCTATATTCTGAAAAAGCACGTAAATATTCAGGCAGCAAGGATATAAGCATGGCCGCTAAAACCACGCCTGTAATGGAACCCATTCCCCCAAGCACAACCATACTTAAAATCATAGCTGAATCCATAAACGTAAAACTGGCAGGGTTAATATAAGCATTTCTGGCGGCAAACAATACCCCCGCAAAACCTGCCCAACACGAACCAAGCCCAAAGGCTGCCAATTTGATATTTCTTAGATTTATTCCCATGGCTTCACTGGCAATCTCATCTTCTTTTAATGCTTGCAAGGCTAAACCTGTTCTTGAATTTTTCAATCTTGCCACAACAACAATGGTGATAATGGCTGCAAACAAGGCTAAATAATAAACATAAATAGTTGAAGATGCGGCACTTAGCTCAATACCGAACAAGCCGGGGCGTGATATATTGGCAACCCCTTTTGCTCCCCCTGTCAAGGCACTGAAATTTGTCAATAATAATCTGACAATTTCACCAAAACCAAGGGTAACAATTGCCAAATAGTCTCCCCTCAGCCTTAAAATCGGAAAAGCCAAGAGTAAACCTGCTATGACTGTGATAAAACCACCCAGAGGTAAACAAATCCAAAAGCCAAAACCAAAGAATTGATTTAATAAACCATAGGTATAGGCACCAATGGCATAAAAGGCTGCATAGCCCAAAACAAGCTGACCGGCAACTCCCACAATAATATTCAAACCAAGGGCAAGCATTACATAAATAAAGGCCATGGTGTAAATTGTTGTTTGATACATGGAAGTTACAAAAGGAACAGCTACAAATATTAAAAACAGAATACCCAATATTTGATAAACCAACTTGGGACTATTTTCTAATTTATGACAAAAACTCTTACAAAAACAAGCGACGGGAGAAAAAAATGTTTTCTTTTTTTCTTGCTTATTTTTAATTAAATAAACTTCAAAATACCATGCCCAAATTAAAGAAAGAAAAAACATGGCTATTCCAAAAAAAAGCACTCTATCCCATAAAAATACAGGAACTTTCTTAACTATTTTAATTCCCATGATAGGGAATACCAAAACCATAAACCAAAGGCTTATCAGAAATGAGCGTGATATTCTTTTTGCTGTAAAAAACATTTTTTAATTCCTTTAATATATAACCTAATCAATTCAATATATTTATTTTTATAATTATTTTCAAAATTATTAAACTTTTTGAACCTTTGCTTTACCAAGAAGTCCACTTGGTCTGAAAATCAAAATAAGAATTAAAATTGCAAAGGCAAGTACATCTTCATAATCACCGCTAAGATAACCTGTGGTATAACTTTCGGATAAACCAAGTACCAGTCCACCAAGCATGGCGCCCGGAATTGAACCTATTCCACCCAAAACAGCGGCCGTAAAGGCTTTCATTCCTGCCAAAAATCCTATGCCAAAAGAAACTTGTGAAGTGTGGGCAGCAATCAAAGTACCGCCAAGGGCTGCCAAGGCAGAACCGATGATAAAGGTAACAGATATGATTTTATCGGCATTAATTCCAAGAAGCATGGCCATTTTACGATTTTGAGCAGTGGCTCGCATGGCTTTACCTGTTCTGGCATATTTAATGAATATGGTAAGAACAGCCATGATAATAGCACTTGAAACAAGGATAATAAAATCACTCGAACGCATAATTCCGCCAAAATAATCCAAAAATTCAAATCTTGGTATTCTGATTGGAAATCTTAAGAAATTTGTTGTTTGTGCCAATTGCACATAGTTTTGTAAAAAAATAGACATTCCTATGGCTGAAATAAGCGGTGCAAGCCTAGATTGCCCCCTAAGTGGCTTATAGGCTATATTTTCCATGGCATAACCATAGGCTGAACACCATAAAATGGCCGTAAGGGTTGCAATTACCAAAATTGCCCCTGTGGGGAACCCCATATAGCCTAAAACACCTGCAAAAATTAAGGCTGTAAAAGCTCCGAGCATATAAATTTCACCATGGGCAAAGTTAATTAGCTCAATAATACCATAAACCATGGTATAGCCAAGAGCAATCAGGGCATAAATACTGCCCCTTGTCATTCCGCTAAAGGTAATTTCTAAAAAATATTGAATGTCCATAGTATTCTTTTTGGCTGAGGTTATACATTTTTATAGTTATATTTATACTATAAATCGTTATAACCTCATCGCAAAACGATAGAGGTTATAACAAAAACTATCTCACGAAAGCACTGATCAAATCAGCGTTTTCATAAAGAAATTAATTAAAAATTTCTTTATATTCCCCATCTATAATTTCATAAATGGACATACCCACTCCAACAGCATCGCCGTTTTCATTGAATATGATTTTACCGACAGGAGTTTCAACTTCATTGGCACGCAAAGCTTCCATAACCTTGGCACTGTCTGTAGTACCGGCCTTTTCAATGGCATTGACAAGAGCAATTATACCTGCAACTCCATTGTCATAAAATGCACCGGGAAGTGCGCCATATTTTTCTTCATGCAAACCAATATATTTTTGGCTGAGAGGGTTTGCACTGGTATCTTTTGGGCCTGCCGCATACACACCATTGGCATCATCGCCGGCAAGCTCAAGAAAACCATTATCTTTTAACCCGTCAGGGCCAACCATTTTAATATCTTCATAACCTAAGCTATACATATTGGAAAGAATTTTGGAAGCCTCAGGATAATATCCGCCCCAAACTAAAATTTGTGCTCCTGCTTGATTTACTTTACGAACAGCAGAAGAATAATCGGCCGCACCGGCTGAAACAGCTTCAAAAACAACTATGTCCACGCCACCTTTTTCTTTTAGGTATTTGGCTGTATTATCTGCATAACCTTTGCCATATTCAGTATTGTCATGCAAAATAGCTACCTTGGTGAAGCCAAGTTTTTCGGTTATGAAGTTTGCACTGACAACAGCAGAAGAGTCATCATCGGCAATTGTTCTGAAAAAGTAAGGATTTTCACCTGATAAAGTCATGCTTGGAGCAGTTACGGAAGGCGCAATGCTAATGATTTTGGCATCATTATAAATGGGCATGGAAGCCTTGGCGGCACCTGAGCAAATATGCCCAATAACAGCCACAACACCATCAGAAATTAATTTGGTGGCAGCATTTGGTGCAAGTTCAGGTTTACATTGGTCATCTTGAGCAATAATCTCAATTTGCTTACCCAAAAGTCCACCCTTGGCATTAATTTCGTCAACATATAACATAACACCATTTAATGTGGGTTGACCATAGGAAGCAAGTTCACCCGAATGTGCTCCGGCAACACCGATTTTAATTGTTTCGGCCTTGGCAAGCCCAAGCGGAGCAAATGAAATAGTAGCAGCCATTGCCCCAAATAATAAACTTTTCATAAAAGTTGTAGACATAATGCCCTCCTAAACGGCAAATTGAAATTTGTATTTTCAAATAAATTAATAACAATGATTTATTATCAACCAGTCAAATACTATAATTTACTTTGCCATAAGGTATAAAGCTCTGTCAATCTGCAATTTTATGTAAACGCTGATTAAATCAATGTTTACATAAATATCTATTTAAAAAGAGACCTCTGCACAATTATTAATTTTTAATAAAAATCTGTTTTTATAATGAAATTTATTATTGTTCGATAAATTTTTGTGCAGAGGTAAAAGACACGCCAAAAGAATTTTTTAGGGCAGTCGCATAACGACAAAAACGTGGTTTTGTCTACTCTTACCAAAAAATCATTTGTCGGTCGTGTTTACGGTGTAAACACTCCATGAAGCCTCTGCACAATGAATTGTGCAGAGGCTTCTTAAAAATTCAATAAAATAATTTGTCTTTTTTTTTATTCTGGGTTAATTTTTTTTAACAAGCCCTTGATTAACACTTAATTAAATCAGTGCTTCATTAATAAAATCTCTGCATCATAAATTATGAATAAATTTTATCATAATATTCAAGTGCAGAGATAAAAGGAAATAGTTATTTATATATGGGAAGCTTTGAAATTTTTCTTCTGGCCATTGCCCTCTCAATGGACGCCTTTTCTGTGGCTCTTGCCACAAGTTTAAAAGGTTTTAATTCCAATAAAATTATTCTGACCATGTCGGCTTATTTTGGTTTTTTTCAGTTTATCATGCCTTTAATCGGTTATCTTTTATCCTTTAAATTCCAAGCAGTCATTATTGACTATGCAAATTTTTTAGCCTTTATCCTTTTATGGATAATTGGTTTAAAAATGATTTATGAGCATTTTTTTGCAAAGGAAGATGAAACAAAGAATCAATCAAATATGTTGATTTTAGCCATTGCCACAAGTCTTGATGCTTTGGCTGTCGGAATATCATTTGCAAGCCTTGGACAGCCAATTATTTTTCCTTCCATAATAATTGGTGTTATTTGTTTTTTCATAACTTTTTCTGCCATGCAATGTAGTTTATTTATTACCGATAAAATTTATTTAATCTCAAAAAATGCCAACTTAATCGGTGGGATTATTTTAATTTTAATTGGATTAAAGATAATTATGAGTTAAATGGCATGGATATATAATGTATTTAACCCTAATAAACAAAAAAAGGAGTACACAATGCGAAAAGTTTCTGCCAAGGAAAAAGGTTTTATCATAGGCTATTTTTTAAATTTAATCTTGAGTTTTGAATGGTTAATTGTGGCTATAATTTGCTATGCTCTACATTCTTGGTTTGATTTTTCTGACATGCTATGGAAAATTTCCTTGCTTATTTTTTTTGTTTGGCCTGCCATTGTCACATTTATTATCGGAACATTAATCACAGGAAGCAATGAAAGCGTTTCAAAACCCAAGGCAAATAAAAACCCCTATTCGGATAAGGGAACCATATATGGTGGGCAAGAAAGTTCCAATTCAAGCCATTCCGACAATTCAGGTGATTCGGGAGATTAAATAGGGCGTGTTTCTAAATTATTTAACATTTTAATAAAGACTTACTTTATTTATGATAAAAACTTGCAATTTTTACCTTTCCCCCTTGAGCTTGCTTGCGTAAGCACTATAAGGGCAGGGCTAACACATCTTAATTGAAATAGTTTTTCACTTTTATAATATATTGACATATCATTGTTTT
>CAYJGE010000006.1:19449-40205 GCA_964369835.1 uncultured Mailhella sp. | reverse complement strand
AAACTCATTTTTTTCAAAAAAATGGGGTTTCCCCCCTCAATCCGGAATCACGTGGAGTCACTCCCTTGCTGGGGGGGTGGGGGCAAAGCCCCCAAATTGGAATAATGTACCCTCAATCCTGAATTACATTTATTCTTTTGTCTGTTCAGATTTTTGAGAATAATAGGCAACTTTTTCAATATCTCTATGGACAATATAACCATCTTGATAATATTCAGCGAGTAGGACATAAACCGAAGGGTCGGTTTGAGCAGTTCGTTCAGCTTGCAAAACATATGAAATAGCTTTTTTTGAATCTGCTGTAATGCCAATGCCTTGATAGTAAAGACCTGCCAAAATCAAGCAAGCTCTGGGGTGATCAACAAATTCAAGTGCCTTGTTTGCATATTTAAAAGCAATATCAGGTTTACGCTCTTCAATTGGGCAATGCAGACTATAGGCTGCCAAAAGATAACAGGCTTCAGGGTGTCCGGCATCTGCCAATTCTTGTATAAGTTTTAGACCTTCAATTTTTTTTTCTTTGTCAAGTAAGGTGTAGGCTTTTTGCAAAACACTATTCATTGCTTCAATTTTATTCATGATATAAGCCCAAGTGACAGCACTTAAAAACTCTTCTTGTTCTTGGCTCAATTCATTTGGAATTTTATTTAAAAAACTGTCTGCATAAAATTCTGTAAAAGCTATGAATTTTTTTGCTTTTATATTTTCTTTTTCTTCCTTAAAAAGTTGAATACATATTTCTTCATTTGGGGCAATAGTCCCAAATAAATTCTCTGAACTTGCATTAAAAGGGCTGGTTTTTAACCATTTTTTAAATTGATTTTCTTCATGCTTTGAAGCAAAAGACATAAAATCTCCATTAAAAATTTATTAATTAAAATTATTTATTCTTCAAGTCCAAGGGTTTCCATAAGTAATTTTTCTCTATAGCCAATTACAACTTTACCATCAGGCATAACAAGGGTTGGAAAGGAAATTCTCGGATTATATGTTTTAATTTTTTCCACAATATTCCTTCTTGCTTCACCTTCAAAAAGGTCAACTGAAATATCATGGTGCTCAATTTTATGTTTCATTAAAAATTCATGAACCCTTACACAGTGATTGCAAGTTGTTAAATCATAAAGAACAGGTTTACCGTCTTGGCCAGGATTTATAAGTATATCATATTCTTTTTCCATCCCGATTGGTATTCCGTTGCTGTGATAATTTTTTTTGTGGGTTTTTTTATTGATAACCAAAAATAAGATTAGACCTATGACCAAAACTCCGATGATTAATAAAATACCTGTTGACATTATTAGACCTCCAAAATTTATTTTTCTACTGATTTAATAGCCATTTCTTTAATTTTTACATAGTCAATCTTACCTGAGCCAAGTAGAGGTACTTGTTTTACACTAAGTATTTTTTTAGGTACCCAAAGAGAAGAAATGCCTTGACTTGCAAAAAATGCTGCAATTTGACTGGTTGTAATATCTTCTTTTTCAATAATCAAGATTAATTGTTCACCTTTTTTATCATCGGGAATAGCCACAACAGCACAAACGGTTTCTTCCCATAGCTTTGACAAAACCTGCTCAACAGCAACCAATGAAACCATTTCTCCGCCAAGTTTAGCAAATCTTTTTGCTCTTCCTTTGATAAAAATAAAATCTTCATCATTAATTTCAACAATATCACCGGTATCATACCAGCCATATCCATCCACTTGTTTATTGTCAATAATAATATCTTCCCTTGGTGGTTCAAGAACTCCGGGATTTTTTGAATGCATATAACCAAGCATTACATTTCCACCATTAACACATAAAGCACCACCTTGTAAAATATTTTCTATGGGTTTTAAATAATAATCCATGGCAGGAAGAATTCTACCCACACTGGCGGCTTTTTTATTGGCAGGGGTATTTACAGCTAAAACAGGTGATGTTTCTGTTGTTCCGTAACCTTCTAAAATATCAACTCCAAATTTTTCTTTCCAGATTTTTATTGTACTTTCCCTTAGCTTTTCTGCGCCTGCAATGACAAGTCTGGCATTACAAAAATCATAAGGGCGTCCATATTTGGCATAGCCTGTGAAAAATGTATCTGTTCCGCAAATTACAGTTGATTGACTTTCATAGAATAGTTGGGGAACAGTGCGATAGTGAAGGGGAGATGGGTACATAAATAGTTTTATTCCACTGGTAATCGGCAAAATTGTTCCTATTCCAAGCCCAAAGGTATGAAACATGGGCAGAGCGTTAAAAAAGCGATCTCCTGAATGAATATCAACTATGGCAAAAACTTGTTCCTTATTTACATTTAAATTACGATGGCTTACAAAAACAGCCTTTGGAGTTCCTTCTGTACCTGAAGTGAACATAATGGCGGCCGGATTACTGGCAGGAGTTTTTGGGGATTTGAAAAATTTTGAGCAAATAAGACCGATAATTTTGGTTGAAATGGGAATATTATTTGCTATATCTTCCAGATAAAGGAATTTTACGCCTGATTCTAAAATTGCTTTTTCCAAGTATTCCAGCTCGGCAAGTTTAATGAAGCGTCTTGAAGTTACAATGGTTTTTAATTGGACTGTGTTACAAGCAGAAACAACAGGCAGTGCTCCGGCTGTAAAATTGATTAATGCAGGAACTTTTTTGGCTATGTGCAAAGCAAAAAAAGCCACAATACCGGCAAGGGAACTTGGCAACATGAAACCAACCCTATCATCATTTTTTAGATGATTTGCCAAAGTTTTGCCCAGTACATGGGATTTCAAAAATAAATTGGCATAGGTTAATGTTTTCCGCTCATGGTCTTCGGCAATAACATATTTTTTACCATGCACAGAAATGGCTTCAACCAAGGATTCAACCAGATTTTTATCCACATTGGCAGACTGAACCTTTAAAGTTGACATTATTTTATATAATTTACCGGCAATTTTTTTTCTGATTTCTTTTGTAACAGGTTTTTGATCAAAATCCAAAAACTGGGGAGGTAAAATATTTAATGTTATTTTGGGAAAATAACGTAATTTTTGTTTATGTCTGAAATAGGAGAAAACAGAATAGGCAGCACCATCAATTCTGATCGGTAATATGCAAGCCTTGGCTTTTAATGTGATTAAAGCTGTGGCTTCCAAAATTTTCATGAATTTTGCATCATGATGTAATAATTTTTCATGAAAAACAATACAATGTTGATGTTTTTCAATGGCCTTAATTACCTGCAAACTTGCACTTGTTAGGGTAAAATCCACTTCAATAACGTTTGAACAGGATAAAACAGGGCGTAACCACCATTTGCGAGAAAAACGTAAGTCTATAATTACACTTGGTTTATTTGGCATAAAAATAGAAATGAGTAAAATATCCAGTAAAGAACCTACGTTTGAAACAAGTAAAACCCTATTACCGGCAGCATTATAATTTTCCAGCCCACTTACTTTTACTCTGAAAAATAATTTTAAAATAAATTTAAAAAAATACTTTAACATAGTTCCTCACCATTTTGTTTTCTATATTATTTTTAGCTTAATTTTAACTTAATAACAAGCAAATACTCTGCTTATAAAATAGTTTAAATTTCATAAAAAAATAAATTTAAAAAATGATTTGTTAATCTTGATTTTTTTTAGATACCATATAAACTTTAAAAATATTGATCGGGGTGTGTTTATTGAAACCTCTGCACAATTCATTGTGCAAAGGTTTCATGGAGTGTTTACACCGTAAACACGACCAAAAATCGAGAATAGACAAAACCACGCTTTTGTCGTTAAATGATTGCCCTAAAAATTTTTTTTGGCGTGCCTTTTACCTCTGCACAAAATTTTATCTAAAAATAGAAAATTTCATTCTAAAAACAGTTTTTTATTAAAAAAATTAATAATTGTGCAGAGGTCTCTTATTAATTAAGCTAACAGTTTCAATTTTTTAATCTAATATTAAATAATTTAGAAATACCACCGATGATTTGAGGAAAAAAATGGAAAATACTTTACCAAAAAATATTTTGTCAAGGGATAAGGCTGTGGAACTTTTAACAAATTATAACAGTAGTCAATCTCTGTTGACACATGCCTATGCTGTTGAAGCCGCCATGTTGGCCTTTGCCAAAAAATTTAATGAAGATGAGGAACTTTGGGGCATTGTGGGTTTAATTCATGATCTTGATTATGAAAAATACCCTGAACAACACTGTGTAAAAGCCGAAGAAATTTTGAGAGAAAATGGAGTTGATGAATTTTATATCAGAGCCATGAAAAGTCATGCCTATGGAATTTGTTCTGATGTTGAACCACTCAGTAATTTAGAAAAAGTTTTATATACCATTGATGAATTGACAGGATTGATTAATGCAGCCTGTTTAATGCGTCCTTCAAAAAGTATTTTGGATATAGAATTAAAGTCTGTGAAAAAGAAGTTTAAGGACAAATCTTTTGCGGCCGGAGCAAATAGAGAAGTGATTAAAAATGGCTGTGCAATGCTTAATATGGAACTTGATGAAGTTATTGAAATAACAATTGCAGGAATGAAAGCCAAAGCAGAAGAGATTGGACTTAAAGGCAATTTATAGGGAAAGCACGTCAATCCTTTTTTGTGTTTTTTGAGGGGGAAAGTTTTTTTTGAAACATTCCACGACGCCTGACGGCTGGGCGAATTTTTCCCCCTCAAACGTAAGCAATCGCTTCCCCCTTTCCTTAAAAAACAAATTTTTCTAACATATTGTTTTATAAATATTTTAGAAAAATAGATTTAAAAATAATTAATTTTTTTTGAAAGTAAATTTCACAAGCGGATTGACGTGTAGAGAAAGGCTGATTAAATCTCTATCAAAAAATAAAATTTATTTTTGAGTTTTAACTTATTCAAAAAAAATGAGGTTTTCCCTCTCAATCCGTAATCACGTGAGTGCTTTCATAAGCCAAAAATAAAGAATAGAAAATAAATTAGGAAATGAAATGAAGTGTCGTAGATGCCAAGTTGAGGCAATAATAGATTTACCTTCTCATAATTTTGCTTTTTGCAAAAATTGTTTTTTGCAGTTTTTTGAGAGACAGGTAGAAAAAGGAATTGAATCCTTTAATTTGATTGATAAAAATGATAGAGTGCTTGTTGCTCTTTCAGGTGGTAAGGATAGTTTGGCATTAATTCTTGTTTTATCAGAACTTGGATATAATGTGACTGGTTTTCATATAGATTTGGATATTGGACTTTCTTCGCAAAAGGCCAGAGAGGTTTGTGAGCTTTTTTGTAAAAAGCATAATTTACCACTAATAATAAAGGAAATGAAACAGGAAAACCTTTCAATTCCCAAGGTTAAACAAGCTCTTTCTCGCCCCATTTGTTCGGTTTGCGGAAAGATAAAACGGTATTATTTCAATCAGGTGTCAATTGAATATGGTTTTGACAGTTTGGCAACAGGGCATAATTTAGATGATGAAATTGCCAGACTTACCAGTAATACCTTGCGTTGGGATAGGGCATATCTCAGTGATCAGGGGCCTGCTTTGCCAAGCGAAGGTGGATTTAAAAAGAAAATTAAACCACTTTGGCGATTAACCGAATATGAAACAGCTCACTATGCCTTTTTAAAGGGTATTGAAAATTATTACGCTCCTTGTCCCTATAGTAAGGGGGCATCTTTTTCAGTATTAAAATCCTTGTGGATAGATTTGGAAGCGGCCATGCCCGGAAGAAAAATAGATTTTTATCAAGGATTTTTGGAAAGAGGAAAAGAAGCTTTTCAAAATATTGAAGAAAAGAAAGCTGAAAAATTATCTCCCTGCCCACAATGCAATTATCCCACTTCCAGTGGCGATTTATGTGGTATTTGCAGAATAAAATCAGCGGTTAATAGTCGATGCTAAAAATATGCTAACTTATTGTTAATAGAGTAAAAACTGATAAAAATATTGTATAAAAAAAAGCAAGTAAAATGCACAAAAAGTGTGTTTTACTTGCTTTTTTTTTATTTTAACATAATGAATAAAATTATTTCATTTCAATGCTTGCACCAAGCTCGATAAATCTATCATAAATGCCTTTTGCTTCTTGGTTTGGCACGTCTTTTTTGATGGTTTGCGGAACTGTATCCACAATAGCCTTGGCGTCTTTAAGGCTCATACCGGTAACTACTTCGCGTATTAATTTAATTGTCTTGATTTTATCAGTAAAAGCTGTGAGAACAATTTCATAAGTGTCTTGTTCAGGGAAAGGATACTTAGACTGTTCTTCAACTTTTTCTTCTTGTTTTTCCGGTACACTTGCTTCCGGTTTTGTTTCTTCTGCTTTTTCTTCAGAACATGCACTGATTGTTAACACTAACATTAAACTTAGAATTAAACTTGATAATTTTTTAAATTTACTCATAATAACTTCCTTTTGAAAATTTTAATAAATTATACAACATAAATGCCATGACACTAAAAAAATAATAGACGATTTACAGATAAAAGGCAAATAAATTTTATTGAAGTTTTACTTGTTTTTCTTTCCAAAAAGTAATTTTTTGCTGTCATCAAGGCATAAATAGAGGCAAGGAACAATTATTAAGCAAATTACAGTTGCAAATAAAATACCAAAACCAAGGGAAAGGGCAACGGGAATCATCATTTTTGCTTGGCGTGAAGTTTCAAAAATAATGGGAGTTAAGCCCAAAAAGGTGGTTAATGTTGTCAGTAAAATAGGTCTGAAACGTTGAAGTGTGGCCTCATAAATGGCAGTATAGGTATTAATTCCATTTCTGATTTTATTATTGGCAAAGTCAATCAGTACCAAGGAGTCATTGACAACAACTCCGGAAAGGGCAACTATCCCAAATAGGCTGATAACGCTTAAAGAATAGCCCATGACAACGTGTCCTATAATGGCTCCGACAACTCCAAAGGGAATGGCAAACATAATAATTAATGGTTGACCATAACTTTTAAAGGGAATGGCCAAGAGGGCATAAATTCCCAAAAGTGCCAATAATAGACCTAAATATAAGGAATCTGTGCTTTCTTGCATATCCGCTTGTCTGCCGCCAAAACTCCATGAAAGTCCCGGATAGTTTGGTAATAATTGGGGCATGACTTCATTTACAACGGTTGTCATCATCATGCCAACTTCAGAAGCAGGGGTAACATTGGCAGAAATTGTTGAAGTTCTTCTGCCATTGGTGTGTTTGATTACCGAGTCGGCGCTTGTATCAATTAGTTCCACCACATCACGAAGCATAACTTCTTGACCATTGGGTGTATAAATTACAAGATTTTCCAAGGTATTGATTTTTTCTCTTTCTTCTTTTGGTAACCTTACTCTAACTGTAACTTCATTATAATCCCTTTGTTGACGCAGAGCAATGGCACCTTCAAAGGCACTTCTGACTTGAGTTCCTATATCTTGAGTTGTGAAACCTAGTTGTTTGGCAACAGGAAGTAGTTTTATATCAAATTGACGCTTATTTCTGCTTATGCCCGTATCAATATCTCCGATACTGCCATAATTTGCAAGCAGTTCACCCAAGTGAACTGAGGCTTCATCAAGAACAGCAGCACTTTTATGGGAAAGTCTGATGGTTAATCCCTTGCCTGAACCCGGGCCGCCACGGTCAGACTCCATGAGCAATCTTTCAACTCCGATTAATTGTCCTGTTTTTTCACGCCAAATATTGGTAACTTCATTGGTGCTCATGATTCTGTCGTCAGACTCAACCATGAAAATTCTGCCGATGACCTTATTATTTGAAATGAAGAAATAAATTCCGGTTGAAAGTTGATCTTTGCCATTTTCCTCCACAACTTCTTTGGCTGTGGCATAAAGTTCATCTCTAACCCTTAAAACTTCTTCATAGGGTGCGCCCGAGGGCAGTTCGGCTTCGGCATAGGCATAGTCGGATTCTGTCCTTGGCATTAAATCAAAGCCAAGGCGTCCTGAAATAACATAGGCCGTTGTGATAATTAGAATACCTATTCCCAATGTTAATGTTATATAGCGAAAATTTAATGCTATCTTTAGAAAAGGTCCATATTTAAATTCAACAAAATGTAGGAATTTACGGCTAAAGCTATTTTGAGCACGAGCAATTGATGCAAATAAACTTTTTTTCTTGGGTTCATTTTCATTGAGGATTTTTCCTGAACCATGGGCAAGGTGGGCAGGCAAAATGTATAGTGATTCAACCAGTGAGCAAAGAAAAACAGCTGTTACAACAAGGGGTAAGGCTATCCAAATTTTACCCAATACTCCCGGAATAAACATTACAGGCAAAAAGGTTATGATATTTGTTAAAACGCTGAACACAACGGGACCTGCCACTTCCTTGGTTCCTCTGATTGCCGCTTCTAGGCGGTTAACTCCCCGTTCTTGCCAAGCTCCCACATTTTCACCCACAACAATGGCATCGTCCACAACAATCCCAAGGGTAACAATAAAGGCAAACATGCTCATAATATTAATTGTTAAACCAAAAGGTTCAAAAAACCAGAACGATCCTAAGATAGAAACAGGTATTCCCAAACTAACCCAAAGGGCAAGAGAGGGGCGAAGAAATAGAGCCAAGCAAATAAAAACCAAGAGTACACCCGAAAGAGCATTTTTTATCAATAATGCTTGGCGATCCTCATAGATTTTTGCACTATTACTTCTTTCAACAATTTCAAGTTCACCTGGTAAAGTGTGGTTTAAATTTTCTATTATGGCATTGGCTGCTTCTGTAACTTCGGAGGGGCTTTGATCTTCTGTCTTATAGATATCTATTAAAACAGCTTTTTTACCATTAAATTCAGCCCAGCGATAACTGTCTTCAAAGCCTTCGCTTATGGTGGCAATATCATCAAGTAAGATTTGACTGCCATCTGGGTTTGTAACAATGGCAATATCGGCAAAATCGCTTGCCAAATCTCTTCTTTCGTCCATATTGATTAAAATATGTCCTGACGATGATCTTAAAGTTCCGCTACCTTGCTCCAAGGCATTGCTTTTTATGATTGTGGCAACTTCATTTAATTTTAAATTATAGCGTCTAAGCTCTGTTTGGGAAATTTCAATGTGAATTTCTGTGTCTTTAATCCCCTCAAGTTCAACTTTTGTGATGATGGACGATTGTAAAAGTTCATCTTTTATAATATCTGCCCAATAGCGAAGAACTTGTTCATCTTCACTGCCTATTAATAGAACGGTTAAAACTTGCCAAGATGTTGAACGTAGAGAAATGATCGGGCTTTCCACATCGTTTGGAAAAGTGTCTATGCGATCTATAGCCGCATTGACATCTTGTAAGACCTTATTTTCATCTACACTTTCATTCAGTTCAAGAACAACAGAGGCAGATCCTGCCGACATGGAGGCAGAACTTTCCTTGATCCCATCAAGTCCTTGAACAGCTTGTTCAATGGAAAGAACAACACTTTTTTCTATTTCGGCAGGTGTAGCCCCGGGATAACTGACAGAAATGGTTATTTCTCCCACATTAAATAGGGGGAAAACTTCCTTGGTTACTTGGCCGGCCATGAGCAGTCCGCCAATTAACATCACAACCATGAGTAAGTTGGCGGCAACTGAATTTTGTGTCATCCAAGCTATGGCGCCACGTTTTAAACTTGCAGGCAAGGCATTTTTATCTTTTTGATTGGCAGTAATCTGCTCGGATTTTTGTGGAGTATGTTCATTATTCATAAATCACCTTACTCCAAGATATTTTCAAGCTTTAATGCCATATTATCCATGGGAGCAGGCAATAATGAGACAATTAATAATTCGTTTTCTTCTACCCCTTCTGTAATGTAGGCAAAATTAACATCCTTATAGGCAACTTTTACAGAACGAATATCTAAAACATAATTATCTTCATTTTGTTCTTGTCCCTGTCCTTGTTTTTTTGTATTTTCATTGTCGTCGTTTTTTTCGCTTTTCATATTTTTTGAGGCTTGTTCTTGCACATTTTTATTTTCGTCTTTTACGGCAATAAAAACCCTATTTCCACTATAAAGAGCATTTCTTGGAATTACAAAAACATTTTTAAAAGTTCCCAAGCTTAATTTGGCAATGACTTGATCGCCTAAAATTAATTCAGATTCACCGTTTTCAAGACCCAAGGGATCAGGAATACTGATTAAAATCTTGCCCATACGGGTTTGCTCATCTAGGCTGGCTATGCTATGTTCTACAAAACCTTGACGGACAACTCCGGCACTGCTGACAATTGTCACAGCATTGCTTTCACCTTCTGCCAAGTCCAAGGATTTTATTTTATCAAGTGGTACAGCCGCTTTTACCCTATATTCATCTGTTCCCACAATTTCAAATAAGGTATCAGAATTATTGGCTTGACTGCCAAGGGAAACTTCACGGCTGATAACCAAGGCATTATAGGGGGCATTAATTGTGGTATAGCTAAGATTTAATTTAGCTATTTCCACATTGGACATGGCAGCATCAACTCCTGCTTTTGCCTGTTGTAATTGGGGCTGACGTAAAGCAAGGGCAGTTTGATTATTTATATTTATTCCCCTTGAACCAATTATATTGGTTAATCCTGTTAATTGCTCAACTTCTGCTTTGGCAACATTTTGTTGACCAATTTCCAAGTCATAATCTGCCATGGCTTGCAATAATAGGCTTTGTTTGCTTGCCAATTCATTTTGATACATGGCATCGTCCAATTGAATCAATAATTCACCCTCTTTGGGTGTTTTACCAATATCACTATTGGAACCAAAGGATTTTACTTGGCCCGAAACTCTGGCTCTTATTGTAGTGGATTGGGAAGCTTCAACAGTTCCAAGGGCATCAATATAAACCTGTGCGTTTTGCCTTTCCAAAACAGTTACATTGATTAAAGGACGTATGACAGGTGGTATTCTTCTACCGCTGACAGGTTTTGTGGCTATTATAATTTGGCTTATTCCTATTGAACCTGCCAAGATTAGTATAACAATAAATGCAGTTAATTTTTTTGACATTATATACCTACGAATTTTATAAGTGGAGATCTTTATGTAAGGAAGGCTGATTAAATCATGAAAAATTCAAACTGATTTAATGTGAAGTTTTTATCATTTTTTATCCAAAAATAAATCAGTGCTTCCTTAATAAATATGAATTAATTAAAGTTGATTGTTTGGGAAATATAAGCCACCAAGAGCTTGACAAAGATTAATTCTGGCCTTTAATACATTGGCCTTTTGGGTAACCAAGCTTCTTTCTAAGTTTTGACTTGCTGTGAGCTGAGTAATAAAACGCAAGAAAGTATCGCTGCCTTCCAAATAAGCTTTTAAAGTTGCTTCCGTTGCCTTTTGTGAAAGTTCATACTGCTCCATTTGTAAAGCCAATCTATTTTGTTGGGCAACATCTGCAACCAAGGCATTATTTACCTCCTCAATGGCACTTGCAACAGTTTTGGAATAATTTTGAACCAATTCCTTGGCAACTGCTCTTGTTCTTTCTTCTTCAGCTTTTAATTGTCCACCATCAAAAAGAGGGGCAGTTAAGGAAGATACAAAGTTTGTTACCCAGTTTAAAAAGATAAGGGAAGTATCAGGGGCACTAAAGGCTTGACTGATTGATAAATTTATTGATGGAAAACGGTTGGCTCTTGCTATAGAAACATTAAGATCTGCCGCTTCAAGCTTTAAAAATGCAGACTGAATATCAGGACGCAAACTCAAAATTTCTGCCGGCAATCCAACATCCGGCACAGGCCCAATCATTGGTAGGTCTGCACTTTGATCAAATTCAGGTAAATCTCCGGGAAGTTTACCCAAAAGAATGGCCAAACTGTTACGAAGAGCAATATTATTTTGTTTTAAAAGTGGGCGTTCCGCTAAAGAAGCTGCCAAGGTTTCCTGTTGTTGCAAAACGTCTGTACTGCCGGCAAGGGCATTTTTAAAACGAATATCCTGCATTTCAACCAAATTACGATTAATTTTGATTTGCTTTTCCAAAACTTCTTTTTCAGCATTATTACTTAAAAGATCAATCCAGTTATTGGCAACGGCGGCCGCAACGCTCATGCCGGCGGCTTTATAGTCTTGCTCACTGGCTTTAAAATTTGCATCACTTGCCAGTTTTTGGGCAGCAACCTTGCCCCATAAATCAATTTGATATGAAGCCATAAAACTTAAATCCAGATTAGTATCATAGCTGACTGTATTGTCGGCATCAGTTGTGGTTTGGCTTCTTCGTCTTTGTCTACCTGCCGAAGCATTTAAATCAAGGCTTGGATAGGAAGCTCCCAAGGATTTTCGATAGGTAGCTGCACTTTGTTCAAGTCTTGCCAGAGCAGAAAGTACATCAAAATTACTGTCCAAAGCCATTTGTTCAAGCATGTTCAGGTCCGAACTGTTAAAACTTTCCCACCAAGCCTTACCTTTTTCAAGGCTAAGACCTTCAACTTCAACGATTTTAAGAAGTTTTAAGCTGTCATAGTGGGTAGGTAAGGGGGATGGTAAAATTTCTACTTCATCTCTTTCTTGTAAGCCCATGGGAGTACATGCAGTTACAAATAAAATGCTGCAACTAATTATAATATTGAGTGTTTTCATGATAACCTTATTGTTTTGGTATAAATAAAGAATAGCTTCAAATAAGCCTAAAATAGAAAAGATGAAACCAAAAATAGAATAAATTTGATTAGAATATTTGTTTTGTCACAAATTAATTAACAAAATAATTTATTATAAGCAAGAAAATTTAATGGTAAATTTAATCACGCACATGTTATTCCAATTTGGGGGATTTGCCCCAAAACCCCAGCAAAGAGACCCTTTTGCAAACCCCAATGATTTTTTCAAACTTTGTTTGAAAAAATGGCAAAAATAAGAAATTTTAACTAGGGTGTGTTTCTAAATTCTTATACTGCTTTCTATTACTTGTTTTTGCTTTGCAAAATCAAGTTGGGTTTTCTATTTTCTATTACTTGTTTTTGCTTTGCAAAATCAAGTTGGGTTTTCTATTGTCATAAAATATAGGGGTAAACCAGTCAGGCTTCCAATATCTGCGTCAAGCTGTAAATTTTATCGGTTATGTACTTGAGTACACGCCCTCTAAAATTTTTCGCTTTCCTTGCTCTTGAAAGCCTGCCTTATTTTACCCGCTATTTTATGACACTACCTCGCTTTTTGCTTGTCAAAACGAATAGTTATTAAATCGTTTATGCACTTTGTAAGGTTAAGCAAAAAGCGATTTAATGGAACGTGAACCCCCCGTCATATTGCCTACGCTTCGCTTAGCAATATGTGACACCCCCCTTATAGTGCTTACGCAAGCGAGCACAAGGGGGAAATGTAAAAATTTCAAATTTTTATCATAAATAAAGTAATTCTTTATTATAACGTTAAATAATTTAGAAACACACCCCAATCAATTGTGATAAAAATATCTTATACTATGAGAATTGGAATGAAGTGAATCACGCACATGTCAACTTACAATTCAAAAGCATGTCAAAACTATGATTTTTGAAAACTGAAAATTTGGTTTTGTTATACAGTAGATTTTGATTATGTTGCAGGTAAAAGCTGTTTATTTAGATTTTCGTCATAAACGGTATAACCTTCTTTTCCGTCTGCTTTTCTATTATATAAAGCAATATCAGCGTTCATATATAATGTTTCAAAATCTACTCCATGGTTTGGATAATTTGCAACCCCAATGCTTGCGGAAATTACAACTGATTTATTTTCGTTAGAATATGTTTTTGTAAACGCGGTATTGACTTTTTGAGCCTTTTGTAAAATTAAATTTTGATCCATACTATTTTTGATAAATACAAAAAACTCATCGCCTCCAATTCGTCCGATAATATCATCTTCTCTAAACATTTTTTTCAGTTCGGCAGCCAGTTCTTTGATTACTCTGTCGCCTGTAATATGTCCTAAGCTATCGTTCAAGTTTTTAAAATTATCCACATCAATGATAAGTAGTGTATATTTATCATGTTCTTTGTTGGAGTTTTCTAGTACTTCCTTAATTAACTTCTCTGTTGTTACCTTATTATATAAACCTGACAGTAAATCAATTTCCGATTTCATTTTAAGATTTATCGATTCATTCATAGAAAAGTCAATGTCTTCAAGCATACCAAAGGCATGACCGGTATAATCATTATTTTTATCAAAAACCGGTATGGCGCTAATATTAAACCAGCGATACTCATTATCTATTCTTAATCTGATTTTTATATTGGGAGCACTTTTTCCTTCGGAAATTTCTTCTTTTATTTTGAAAATGTGGTGATGATCATCTTCATGTATGCGTGAATAAACTTCATTTTTACCATAATCATCAGATGTATATTCTCTTCCTGATAAGACACTGCTTTTATTAATTAATTTAATTTCGGATTTATCAAGGTCCCATTCGAAGATTATTTTATCAATTTGCTCAGCCAAAGTTTTTATATTGTTTTCGTATAATGCTGAATTTTCTCTGAGCTTCTTTTGGGATAGATAAATCCAGTAAATTAAGCCTACAAAAATTAATGTAATTAAAAGTAAAAGGGCAAATGCATTGCTGATATGAAAATTACTTTTACTGTCAGTTGTTAATTCGCCATGGACTGCCGAATAAAAATACCAATTATTAATGCCTATTGGGGCATAATATGCTAATCTGTTCACCTCTTCAACTTTATAACTTGTGTGTCCGCTTACTCTATTTGCAAAATCATTTTTAATCTTGTCGGAGCTGTAGCCATTATCAAAGTCTACGGTTGAAAGCAAAATATCATAAAATGTTTTATTAATAATTAAAACATCAGAGCCGGCATTGGTTGCAATATATTGTCCATCATCATCTAAAATATGAAAATATCCAAGATCATAAGCAAATAAGTCAATAAACAGTTTTGAAAGTTGTTTGGTGGTTAAAATACCGACAATATAGCCAAGTATTTTTTTGTTATTGTCTAAAATAGGAACATTAACTGCTATGGAAGGCCCACAAACTTCATCATAATAAGTATTTTGAATATAAGTTTGGCCTAATTTCATTTCATTGGTATAAACGGTATTTGATGAAGTAAACTCTTCTCCTTTTGAGGAATATGATTTTCCGTCGGGAGTTATAATTATAATTCTATTAAAATCATTTAAACGAACCAGAGTACTTAATGCTTTTGGATAGGTAGAAGGATCTGCGTCAAAATCGACAAAATATTGAGCACTTAAAACCAGTATGTCAACATAGCTGTCGATTAATGATTCAATAATTTTTGCTTCACTTTCTGCCCTTGATTCTAAGTTGCTGACAGTGCTTTCAAATTCATACTTTTGAACATTATTGAGGAAGAAGTATATTGGAATGAGAAGAATAAAAAAGACGGAGTACTTAAAAGTATTTGATGACGAAGCTATAAATTTTTTTAAATTATGCATATAAAAATCCAAACTAGTTTAATGAATTAAATATTATTAACAATTTAATTCAAAAAATAAAAATTTTATTTAAAATAATCTGATTATTTCTATTTGTTTACAGAATATTTAAATATAAAAACAACGTACAAACAAAATTAATAACGTACTATATGATTATGTATAATAGGGTCTCGGCATTTAATGTACCGTTTGTTAAAAAGTCAACAATTAAACTTTATATTTAAACTTAATACTTAAACTTAATACTTAAACTTTAAACTTGATTTTAGCTTAATAATTGATTTTTAGCTTGTACTACTACAAAATCCACTTAAAATTTACCTCGTATTCATGTGTTTGTCAACATGATATTTTAAATTATTTTTTTTTGTCTTATAAATATGTACTTTTTTTTTAAAATGTGCTATTATATATTTATAAAAATTATAATTTTAAAAAGGATTAGAATATGCTTTTATTGGAAGGAAAAAGTGTTGCATCTACTTTGAGGGCAAATGTTAAACAAGAAATCATTGATTTACAGGAAAAAGTGGTTCGCCCTCCTTGTTTGGCAGTTATTTTGGTAGGTGATAATCCAAGTTCTCAGGTTTATGTTCGTAATAAACAAAAAGCCTGTACTGATGCCGGAATACGTTCAGTTGCTCATCGCTTGCCGGCTAATACAAAACAAGAAGATCTTGTGGCTTTGATTATAGAATTAAATGAAAACCCCAATGTTGACGGTATTCTTTTACAATTACCTTTGCCTGAGGGTTTGAATGCCCAGCCTTGCCTTGAAACCATTTCCCCTTTTAAAGATGTGGATGGTTTGCACCCTCAAAATCAAGGCCGTCTTTGTTTAAATCTTGATGGTTTACGCCCATGTACACCGGCGGGAGCTTTATTTTTATTAAAATATTATGGTTTTGACGTGCAAGGCAAAAATGTTGTTGTTATTGGCAGAAGTAATTTGGTTGGGCATCCCTTGGCCATTATGTTAAGCTCTAAGCCATATAATGCAACGGTTACAATTTGTCATTCACATACAAAAAACTTAGGTGAAATTTGTAAAAGGGCAGACTTTATTTTTGTTGCCATTGGAAGCCCGAAGTTTTTAAAGCCAGATATGGTCAGAAAGGATGCTGTAATTATTGATATTGGAATAAACAGACTTGAAAGTGGCGGTCTTTGCGGAGATGTGGATTTTGAAGCCATGCAAGACCATGTTTCAGCCATAACACCCGTTCCCGGTGGGATTGGACTTATGACCATAGCTCAATTGCTTCAAAACACATTGACTGCTTGGAAAAATAATATGGGTATTAAATAGTTAATGCTAATCTTCTAAAAAATATATTAATTATGATGAAAAATAATTTTGAGCAAAAAGCGCAATTGGTTTTGGACGAACTTAATGCTTTATATCCCGAAAAGCATATACACCTTGTTCATAATAATCCTTTTGAGTTATTGATTGCCACTATTTTGTCGGCTCAATGCACTGATAATAGGGTAAATCAAATTACTCCGATTTTGTTTGAAAAGTATCAGAGTATTAATGACCTTGCAAATGCAAATATTTTAGATGTGGAAGAAATAATCCGTTCAACAGGATTATATAAAAATAAAGCTAAAAATATTATAGCCAGTGCAAAACTTCTTGTGAATGAGTATGAAAATCAAGTGCCAAAAAACATGAAAGATTTATTAAAACTCCCAGGCGTTGCCAGAAAGACTGCCAATGTGGTGCTTTCGGGAGCTTTTGAAATAAATGAAGGCATTGCAGTTGATACTCATGTTAAAAGGATTGCTTTTAGGATAGGATTAACTAAAGAAGTAAACCCTGATTTGGTTGAAAAGGATTTAATGAAAGCCTTTTCAAAATCAGAATGGGGCAATATTAATAACAAAATGGTTACATTTGGACGCCAAGTTTGCGATGCCAAAAAACCAAAATGCACCGAATGTAAATTGGCTGATATTTGTGATTATAAATTAGAGACCTCTGTATAATTTATTATGCAGGGCATGTGATTTCGGTTTGAAAGAAAAACCCCCACTTTTTAAGGCTAAACACATCTTGATTTTATTGAGGGGAAAACCTTGCTTATGTTGAACAAAATTAGACTATAAGTATCATGTATCAGTTCAAAAAACGTGGTTTTCCCTCTCAAATTGAAATAAAGAGTATTATGCAGAATCTCAATATAATTCAATATATTTACTTTATCTATTTATACTTTGGTCAATAATTTCATCTACATAAAATGTCCAAACAGCCTTGGGGGTAACATTTAAACAGGCTAGTTTGCTGATGAACATCTCCATAAGTTCACCTTCTTCATGTCTATCTTTTACCTTAACATTAATTAGATATGATTCTAAAAATTTCTTTACCAAAATTGTTGCCCTACCACTTGTTATTAAATTTTGAGCTGTGGTTTGAAACATGATATCCGCAACGGCAATGGTTTCATCATCAATGGGTGTAAGGCTTCCTGTAATAATAGTGTGTAATTCACCGTTTGGTGAAATGGTACTGATTGTTTTATCAGCACTGTGTGACTGGATTAATTCGGTAACTTTTTGAATACCTTTCATTTTATCCTCCTGAGCAGTAAAATTCAAATGAATTTTAAAAATTTACACTAAAAATATAGATACATACAATAAGAGCGCTTCATAATTTTTTATTATGATAAAATTTTTCATAATAATTAAAGTTATTGGTGGAAAGAAAATTATTTATGGAGAAATAAAAGATGGTACATCAAGTATTAACAAATTAAATCGGTGTTTATGAATAAATACATGTATTAGATAATTTTAAATATTTTTCCACTAAAATGTTAAATTTTTCACAACTATTTGAATGTATCAAATATTAACCTAACCTTTGTAAACAAAAAACATAACACAAAATAAACTTGTACAAGTTAACTTTTATAAGAAATATTCTATAAAAATTTTAGAAAAATATCAATAATTATTTTTATCTATAACCATTTGGATTTATAGTAAATTATTTAAAAGATAAAACTTCTCTTGTTATCTTATTGAAAAAATTGAATAAATTATTATAAAAAATCATGTTTTAACTATTTGTTTTATAATAATTTGTTTGTATTAAAATATAACAGTGTATTATGAAGTGTTTGCTTAGGTCGTGGCAATTCACATAATATAATTAACACCTTATCCCCCTCACGAAGTGCAAGAAGGAAAAGTGACTATTTTTATTTAATCTGTAAATAAAGATGATTTAGCAAATATAATTGTTGCAAAATCTAAACATCTAACAACTTCAGGAGTATTTGTATATAGAGATATTTAGATAAAGCAAGGAATTAGAAGTAATTAACAATAAATCAAGGTGCTATATTAAAAGTTTTTGGAAAGGGGTTTGGGCACAGGGCTAACGCATCTAAATTGAAATAGTTTTTCAAGTTTATAATATATTGATATATCATTGTTTTTTTTATTTATATTTTTTGTATAAAATATGTTTTTTTAAGGAAAGGGGGAAGCGATTGCTTACGTTTGAGGGGGAAAAACTCGTTTTTTTCAAAAAAACGTGGTTTTCTCCCTCAATCCGGAATCACGTGGGGTTTGGGGGAAAAGCTTTTTTCAAAAAAGTTTTCCCCCACGAAAAAATATTAATGGGTGTTTCACCTCTTAATCCTAAATCAAGTGTGACGTAAGTTTAGTTTTTTGCGAGATTATTTATTTGTGCTTTGGTCTATTACTTCTTCAACGTCAAATGTCCAAACAGCTCGTGGTGTTAAATTTAAGCAGGCCAGTTTACTGATAAACATTTCCATGAGTTCACCATTTTCAAGCCTTTCTCTAACTTTAACATTTAATTGATATGACTCTAAAAATTTTTTGACTAAAACAGCAGCTTTACCGGTATTCATTAAATTCTTAGCTGTTGTTTGAAACATGATTTCTGCCACTGCAACGGTATCGTCATCAATGGGAGTTAAGCTTCCGACAATAATGGTATGTAGTTCTCCTTTATCGGTAAGCGTGCTAATTGTTTTTTCTGCATCATCCAAGAGCATTAAATCCGTAACTTTTTGGTTTCCTTTCATGATTTCTCCAAATTTATTTTATTTGTTCATGATAAAAAACAGATTAACTTTCAGATTCAAGAATTTTATCTCCAAGTAAAGCTTTTGCAAAATCATCAGCATGAAAAGGTCGAAGGTCTTCTATTTTTTCGCCAAGTCCTATGAAACTGATTGGAACTTCAAACATGGAAGATACTGCCATGGCAACACCACCCTTGGCTGTTCCATCAAGTTTTGTTAAAATTATTTCATCTATTAATGCTATGTCTTTAAAAACTTTAGTTTGTTGTAAAGCATTTTGCCCTGTGGTGGCATCAATTATTAAAACAGATCGATGGGGTGAGCCCTGATGTTTTTTCCCGATAACATTACGAATTTTTTGCAACTCGTCCATTAAATTACTTTTATTATGTAATCTTCCTGCTGTATCAATAAATACAATATCATGCTTTTCTTTTAATGCCATATCCATGGCTTCGTAGGCAACTGCTGCCGGATCTGAACCACTGCCCTTTGAGTAAAAGTCAACACCGATGCGGTTTGCCCATGTTTGTAATTGTTCCACAGCAGCGGCTCTAAAGGTGTCTGCCCCTGCAACCAAGACATTTTTTCCTTGCATTTTTGCACGAAAGGCAAGTTTGGCAATGGTTGTGGTTTTACCAACTCCATTTACTCCCACAACTAAAACAACTTCAGGTGCAATAATGGCACCGATTCGCTTTTGTTGATGAAAAATATTACGTACTTCTTCTTGTAAATAGGGTAGTAAGTCCTTGGAGGATTCTATCTGATTTGATTTGGCTGCTTTTCTTAATTTATTAACAAGTTTAATTGAAAGTTCGGTCCCCATGTCTGACATGATAAAAAGCTCTTCCAATTCTTCAAAAAATTCTTCACCAAGTTTAGTATGGCTTGAAAAAATACTTTGCAGGCCTTTGTTTAATTGATTTCTGGTTTTAGAAAGACCGGCTTGCACTTTAGAAAACAAAATATCTCTTTCATCTTCTTCATCTTCAAGTCCGAGAGCAAGAGTTAATCTATATTGTAATTCTGAACGAAAATCATTTAAATAATGATATTCCATTTGATTCAGCCAAGTTTTAAAATCAGAAACAAACTTGTCAGCTTCTTCTTTTGGAGTTTCTAAGGCAGAAAGTAGGAATGATAGACGAGACCAAAATTTGGGGTTTGCTTCTTCAATATCATCAAGAATAATATTTAGCCAATTTGAAAGTTTTGGTGCTACTTGCCTTAGGGCAAGTGTTAGGTTTTTGATTTCATCATCATTTTGGTCAACCAAATTTTTTTGAACTAACTTATCAGGTTCATTTTGTTTTTCTTGAGATTCAGAA
>CAYJGE010000006.1:12840-19349 GCA_964369835.1 uncultured Mailhella sp. | reverse complement strand
TTAACTTCTTGCTCAATTTCAGTGGTATTTGAATTAACTTCTTGCTCAATTTCAGTGGTATTTGAATTAACTTCTTGCTCAATTTCAGCAGTTTTAATTTCTGTTTCTTGAATTAATTTGTCTTGTTGATTATTAGCATTTTGTTCTTCCGGTTTACTGCTAAAAATCTTTTTTACTGCTGAAAAAAAGCCCATTTTATTCTCCGTATTTTAATAAAATATTTTTTATCAAAAATTTTCAAAAAAATTTTAAATCTAAAAATTACAATTGCTTTTGTGATTCAATTGGTTTAGTAACCATAGCTTTAAAAGCTGAATGCATTTTTGCATAATGCATTGGAATAAGTTTTTGGGCAGAGTAATTTTTCAAAATAAATTCTCTTGCAGTATTACGAATTCTCAATTTTTCTGTTTTATCAAGTTCCAAGGTATTAATAACTGTATCTGAAATACTGTTACTATTGAAAAAATCTACTAAAAACCCATTTTGATTATGTTTTATAATATCCCTGACAGGTCTGGTGTCAGAAGCAATGACCAAAGCTCCGCAACACATGGCTTCAAGCAAGGAAACAGGTAGTGGCGGCCTAGCCGACATATAGATATGAGCAGCGGAATTTTTTAGTAAAGTTCCATATTCATTCCATGTAAATTGTCCAAAAATATGAACTCTGTCTTTGGCTAACTCTAAAAGTGCGGCACAGTCCGGATGTTCCTTTGCCAAACCAACATTATGAGTAACAATAACAAAATGACTATTGGGTCTGGCTGCCAAAACACGTGGTATGGACTGACAAATTGTTGAAAAACCTGCATATTCATTTGGATTTCTTGATGAATAGGTAATTAGTTCTTGTTTTTCAATTAATTCCAAAAATTCAGGCCTAACTTTTGTTTTTATATCTTCATTTTTTGTTTGAATTGAAAAAAAGTCTGTATCTATTCCCATGGGAAGAGTCAATATTTTATCTTGAAATATGTCAGGAAAACTTTCTTTTTGAACTTTGCTCGGAACAATGGCCAAATCGCAACTTAGCATGGAAGTCAGCTGAAAAGCATTTCTCAAATGCATTGGCTTTTTCTGAGTATTGGATAATTTCCCTTTGCTGATTAATATGTCATCAACCATATTATTATAATACAAATCATAATAAACAATTTTACAAGCATGAGGAAAAATATTTGCAATTTCTGTACTGCATGGTTCTGTTGCAAGAACTACGTCAGGATAAAATCCACCTTTTTTTAACTGTTGCATAGCATGGGCAAAAGCTTCAATTTGGTGAACAGCATTTAAAGTAATTTGCTCAGATTGGGGATAGGAAGTAGGAACTTTTGGATAACGTATATTAATATGTCTTACATTTGGAATGGAAAAATCCCTTCTTTTATGTTCAGACAAGAAAAATATCTCGTTTTTTTCATCATGACCTAATTTTTCAGCAATATAAGGTACCAAGAGACGAAAAAAACCAGGAAAATAAGTATCCATAAACAAAATTCGCATACTGTCCCCCTTTTATATAAATTTAAAGTTAGAAATAAAATTTCATTATTTACCTTTAAAAGTTTTCAAACAAATTTTTAAAGGATTTTGATACAAGAAAATTTTATAAATCAAAATCTACAAGAAACAAGTACAAAATGTACAAGTTTCTTGTAAAATTTTAGTATAGTTTAATTTTTATTTTAAAAACTAGCTAATATCATCCGGCATGGCTCTTGCTACTTGCAAACCATCAGGAGTTCTTAAAACTGCATCAAGGGCTGAAACAATTGTTTGATCAAATCCTTTATCGTTACGTAAAAATGTTAAAGCATCATCAATGGTTACACCTCTGCGATAGGAACGTGGAGCTGTCATGGCACAAAATGTATTTACAACACTTAACACTCTGGCATGAATATTGATTTCTTCTGATGATAATTTACGAGGATAACCTTTGCCGTCAAGACGTTCATACATATCATGAACGGCTTCAGGAATTGGTAGGTTAAAGTCAATTTCTTTTAATGTCAACCAAGCTTTTTCAGGTATACTTAAAAGTTGAGCTTTATCTTCAGGAGTCAATGAACCTTGTTTTAATAATAAATCTCTTGAAACAAATAGTTTACCGATTTGAGATAAGTTGGCAGCAATGGCAACAGTGCTGACATCATTATCCGCTAAGTGTAAAGTCTTACAAACAAGTATGCCAAGTTGTTCCATACGACGTGAATGTCCTGTTAGGTATGGATCCATACTTTCAACAGCTTTTACAAGTGCTTGCATTGATTTTTCTTGCACATGTTTTTTGGCATTACTTTGACGTCTGAACTCAGTGATATCGGTAAAGGTAATTAAAGCTGCATTGATATACTTACGCCCTGCTTTTGTTTTTGCCATATTATTTTGAGCGGCAGGTAAATTATTATCATTATTTTCATCTTGTTCACTTGGATCAAGTTCATTGTCAAGGAATGGATAGAATGTTAAACGTAATAATCTGGTCTCTTTGCTTAGCATGGCCGAATATTCTGCTGTAAGAGGTTTTCCGGTTTTAGAAACATTTACAATACCTGAAATCAGCTCTTGGGTAAAGGCAGGATCAAAAATCGGGGCAATGCTTTGTCCGACAATATCCACATTTGTACAATTACAAAGTTCGGTAAAGGCTCTGTTTACCATAATAACAGTGCCTGTAACGTCAGCAGCCAGAAGACCTGTATCAAGGGCAGCATTTACGTTATCCAAAATACGCTTTTGTTCATCAATTAAAGTGTATAGGCTCTCAAACCTTTTGGCATTGGCTTTTTGTTCACGTCCCACGGCTATCCACCATAAAAGGGCAAGAATCAAAATAAAACCAAGTGTAAGTGCACCTGCAAAACCATAAATTTTTACTGCTTCATCATCCAGTTTTTGTTTGATCATGGTAGATGGAATCTCCACAATCAACCACCAATTTACTTGAGGGATATATAATCCGCTTGACCAAACTTTTGTTGAAGGATCTTTTACAGATTGTCTTTCACCAAATTCTAAAATATCATTTTCAAAAACATAGGAAATATCTACTTTTGGAAAATTTATTCCTTGTACATCGATAATTTCCATAAAATCTTTGTTTTGTTGAACAAGAAAGGCTGTGATGGTTTCATCACCTTGATTATTATAGGTTAAAAACCTTGCAATATTTGATGTAACTGAGGTTGAGAACAAAAAAGAGCCTATAGGATCAACTTCTGTTCCTTGAGTAAAGACAGGTTTTAATGGGTCTGCAACATGCATTAACAGACCGCTTTGATGGGGAAAGGTTGGAGAAAATGAAATGACACCATTGGAAATTGAACGTTTTACAACATCAATTTGAGCATCTGTAATGGGAATAGGTCGCATTTCAGATGATAAAAGTGTTATAGCATCAGCATTTAAAATTCGACCATCGGTATAACCATTGGGTGCCATAAAGCTATTCATGAGATTTCTTAAATATGAAGTTAAGTCACTATCTTCATTTTCTTCAAGAGACAGGTCTTGCAAATTCTCACTATCTTCAGGTAATATGTTTGAGTCTTGTTTGGCTAAATCTCGATACAATTCTGAAGAACTAACTCGCTTTGAGATAGAGTTAATTTCATCAGTCCACAAATTTACACTGGCAGCGGTGTTTTCAGTCCATGTGGAAATTGTTGTTGAATATTGTAACAGAATTTCCTCTCTGGTCAGTTCATATTCTTTTGTGGCTAAGACATACGAAACACCACAAACAACGGTCGCAATTGCAAGCATAAACATAAAAATAAAGAATTTTTTTACTTTATTGGTCTTTACAGTCATTTCTTCCATTTTGCACTCCTAGAATTTGTCTCACAATTTATTTTAGCATTTTATATTATTATAGAAAAATATCAACAGTCTATATAAAAAAAGTTTTTAATAAAATCAGACAAAAAAAATCTAATTTTATTTTTTTTAAAAAGTTTATAATCTATTGTTATTATTATTTTTTCATAAAATTTATTTTTTATTTTTGGGTCTCATATGAACCCATCTCCATGACTCATTGATTGAAAATCTTGGATCGTAGTTTTTTAGAACAGAATGTGAAAAAATTCGGTTTGATAAATTATCTAAAATATAAACATCATCATCAGTATACACTGCCAAAACTGCATGGGCAATGTTTCTGATGGTTTCAAGTACGACCACAATTCGCATTTTGTCGGTAGGATAACCCAAATCTTTTAAAGTATAATACTTTGCAATTGAATAATCCTCGCAATCACCTGAGTTTTTAACCATTTCATCAGGAATTGCCCAATAGTCCTCTGTTTTATATACTCTGATATCTTCACGGTATGGATATTGATTCCAATATAAATTAACCAGTGTCAATTGAGCTTTTATATCCCCTGCCAAACTATTGTATTTATCCTTAAATTCTTGATAGGATCCACGCCATTTCTTTCCTTCCGGAAAAAAATTACTTTTTGATTGCTTATCAAGAATAGAAAGCCAAGACGGTATTTTATCCATTGCTGCTTTAAATTCTATAGTTCCAAAAAGTTTGGAATTATCAGCAAAGGCCTTTTTATAATATAAAAAATTGAATAAAATAAGGACACTTAGCAAACTTGGGATAATTTTATATGTAAAACTTTTCACATATCCCTCTTATCTAGCGTTCCTTTAAAGCATACTGGCTAGCCTTTGTTATAGGTTTGAGTAAATAACTAAGCACAGTTTTTTTACCCGTTAAAATATCTACTGTTGCAACCATTCCCGGAGTAATCGGTAAAATTTCTCCATTATGATAAATTGCATTATCATCTGTTCTAACTTTTACTAAAAAAAAGATGTCACCTTTTTCATTGCTAACTGTGTCTGCACCAATTTGTTCGACCATGGCATTCATACTTCCATAAATGGAGCTGTCATAGGCAGTTATTCTTACAACAGCTTTTTGGTTTGGACTTATAAACGCAATATCTTGAGGTCTTACCTTGGTTTCAATTACTAAACTGTCGTCAATAGGTACTATTTCCATTATATTTTCACCGGGTTTTACAACTCCACCCTTGGTAGTCAGTAAAATTCTGTTAACTATACCTTTTACTTGTGAACGAAGCTCTGTTCTGGTTACTTTATCGGTGCCGGCAGTTTGATTTTCTTTCAAAGAAGCTAATTCTGTACGTAATACATTTATTTCTTTTACTATTTCTGACTCAAACTCACGTCTGGAAAGAGAAATTCTTTCATCAATTTCTTCTATTTCTGCTTTTGCTTTGTCGATGGTATTTCCAATGGCGTCAATATCACCTTGTAAACGTACAGCTTCTTGTTGTAAATTTAAAAATTCCACTTCTGCATATAATTTTCTTGCTACCAATGGTCTTGCCAAATCAACACGCTTTTGAACAAGATTTAAACCTTGAAGGTATGACTGTTTACGTGTTTCAGATTCTTGAAGAGCCTGTTCTTTTTGTTCTTTTTGGCTTAATAAAACATCTCTGTTACTCTCAAATTGAAGTTTTCTTGAAACATAAGTTTGTAACTGGGCATCAACAATATTCGGAGCTGTAATTAAATACTCTTCAGGAAAGACAAGCTCTTTATTGTCTCGTTCAGCTTCCAATCGAATTAAAGCAAGAGTTGTTTCTAGAATTTTGGCTTCTGTATCTCTTAGTAAACTTTCAGCGGTAACATTATTTACTCTTGCTAAAATTTGATCAATTTCAACAGTTTCCCCTTCTTTTACCATAATATCTTCTAAAATACCACCTTCAAGATGTTGTATGTATTGTGTTCTTTGAGATGGAACCACTTGTCCTTGTCCTCTTGCAACTTCATCAATATTGGCCAGTGAGGCCCATACAACAAAAAATACAAAAAGAGTTGAAAAGGTTATAACCATATATTTTGCAGTTTTACTGCCACGATCAAACCAAGCCTCATCAACCTTGCTCATGAATTCTTTATCTTCTTCAAAATAAGGGCTTTTTTTGCTAAGATCTCTTTCTTTAGGCTTTTTCTTCATCAATCCCATGGTGGAGGTTTGATTTTCTTCTGTATCTTCAAAAGCTTTACTGAAAATGGATTTTGAATCTATAGTGTTAGCATCATTGCTTTTATTGGATGTCAAAACATCATCAAAGGCTTTACTGAATAAGGATTGCTCCTCATCTTCCAGTTTAGAAACGCTGAGGATTTTATTTTCCTCCGGCTGTTCTCCATTATTTTTATTTAAATTACCAAAATCCAATGGCAGATCATTTGGTAGGTCATTTTTTTTCTGTACATCAGTATTGGATTTTTGATCCATTAAATTGGCAATTTGTGGAATTTTACTTTCAGGGATAAAAATTTTCGGTTTTTTTAATTCCGGTAAGCCATTATAATTTTCTTGTAGTATTTCATTATTTTTTTCATCCTGAGTATTATTTTTAATGTTTTTTGTTTTTTTAATTTCTTCATTTTCAGCCATTAATGATGGGCGCAAACCAAGACTTTCTTTATTTTCGCCAATA